>NZ_JBGOOD010000012.1:47980-85356 GCF_041439475.1 Vibrio sp. 1S139 | reverse complement strand
TGTATTTGCTGTGATTGTTTAGGGTGTTTGGAACGAGAAGTTATCCAAGAAAAACCCATGTGGTCGAGGAGATAATAGATGGAATTAGGGTGGTAGTGCTTGTCAAAGTGTTTAACGATGTAGTCATGTATATCGCTTCCAACAAGGCGGCCACCAGAAGGTGATTCAGCTTCTTTTTTTATGAAGGCACTGAGTTGAGCCCGCTGCTCATCGGTGAGGTATGCAGGCCTACCAGTCCGAGGTTTTTCTTGAAGTCCTTCTAGGCCTTCTTCAAAAAAAATCCGAACCCATTTATTGACACTGGTTCGACTGACTTTGAGAGATTTTGCAATTTGTGTACGAGAGAGGCCGTCTTTAAAGTGTGCGAGCGCAAGTAAACGCATCTTCATCTGAATGGTTTTTTGCTGGCTCGCAAGCTTTTTGAAGTCAGTGTTATTAAGGCTATCCATGGCTAAATTTCACAATAATTCATCAATCTTAATTAGATCACATTTTTACTTTAATTGGTATAATTCACTAGCTACCACCAAAAACTTAAGTACGATATGCACCTAATCCTAAATGGCGACTAATATAATGAGTAAGCGTCAGTAATTTGGGATTATTATGAGGTTCTTTTTTGCACTGGTTGTATTCTTTTGTTCATTTTCTCTATCAGCAACTTCGTGGGAAAAAGAGAGTCACCCTACTAAAAATTCACCCTCATCAATTGGAAGCTATGCCAATGGCTGTCTAGACGGCGCGCAGGCTTTGCCTATTAATGGTTTGGGGTATCAGATCATTCGCCCTCAAAGAGAGCGCTACTATGGCCATACAGAAGCTATAAAGTTTATTGAGAGGTTAGGAGTCACGACCAGCGAGAAGCTCAATACTAATTTATTGATCGGTGATATTTCTCTTCCCAGAGGAGGGCGCTTTTCTTCAGGTCATTCAAGTCATCAAACAGGGTTAGATATTGATATATGGCTAAGGTTAACCAGTAAGAGGTTGTCAGAGAACGAATTAGCTGTGCCTAAACCTGTGAGCGTTGTGGATCTTACCAACTACAAATTGCGTGAATCGAATTGGACCGATGATCATTTTCAAGTTATTCGTTATGCGGCGAAAGATGAAAAAGTGGTGCGTATTTTTGTTCATCCAGTGATCAAGCAAACCCTTTGTGAACAAGAAAACTCTGACGCTAATGATAGAGCTTGGTTAGGCAAAATAAGACCTTGGTGGGGACACCACTCCCACTTCCACGTTCGTTTAAAGTGTCCTGAAGGCAGTTCAAACTGCATAGCTCAAGCGAGCCCTCCTAAAGGTGACGGTTGTGGAGATGAACTTGCAAGTTGGGCTCCAAAGACTGTTCCAGTTCCACCTCCTAAAAAAGTAGCGAAAACTAAGAAAAAGAAAAAAGTTAAAGTGATGCCAAGTCAGTGTTTGGCCTTGATATCGAATAAGTAATCCTGTTCATCGAGGCTTTTTACAGTGGTACTGCCACTGGTTTTTTCGACTCTAAAACTGGAGAAATATCACACTTTTGTCTAGAGTTTATAAACACGAGATTAAGAACATCGTTTGATATTAATAAAAGCAATAACGGTATCAGCAAGGGCGATGGCGAATTTGACAAGGTTTGGTCAGGGATTGAGTGTTTTGGGGTGAAAGATACGGCTTATATGCAGTATGCGAAATCAGAGTCTGATACCCGTCGATAGATAATTCAAGGATAAGACTATGACTATGATTTGTGCGAAGGAATTTTCAGAATGGTTAAGACATAGGTTCAACGCTGAAAGCTCGGGTATTTCAATTTCAAGAGATGACATCAATCAGCTAACAGGCAGGCAGACAACGTTTAGACCCTAGTTTCGTAAATGATGTTCACTATGAATTGATGCAGTATGGAATGGCATTTGTGACCGATACCAGCAGGGAAAACTTTTATCTTGTTCCTATAGCTCAATCAATAAACTGGCGAGAACGACTCGAATATCAATTTGAAAAAGAGCTCTTCTGCAATATTTATCCAATCGGAAAATCAGGATGAAAAAAAAGGTTCAACTTATGGTTAAGTTGAACCTTTCTTCTTTTAGGTCAAGCCTTGAATGATAACAAACTTCTCAAGTAGCTCGTCATCAGTTTCAATATGGTTTGGGTCAGTGATGATGCATTTTGTAATCGGACACACTGACTGGCATGTTGGCTTTTCATAGTGACCTTTACACTCTGTACATAAATCAGGATCGATCTCGAAGATGCTGTCGCCCATAGTGATTGCACCATTTGGGCATTCAGGATCACACATATCGCAGTTTATGCACTTGTCAGTAATTAACAGAGCCATTATTTTCTTCTCAAGTAAGTCGCTTAAGTAAAAATTATTTGCCTGATGCGTTACGTGTATCTTGGCCTTCGCTCAAGTTACGCATCAGCAAGCCGTACTCTAGATCTAGATCTGCTGGTACAGGAATAAATACAAAGTGACCGTTACCTTTCGCATCGTCGACCGCTTCAGATTTGCGGTTTTCCATAACTTCTAGTTTGAAAACAACGTTACCTTTCGGTGTCATCATTTCTAAGCTGTCGCCTACTAGGAACTTGTTCTTCACTTCTACTTCCGCTAGGTCACCACGGCGCTTACCTGTGAACTCACCAACAAACTGTTGAGTGTCAGAGATAGAGTAACCGTACTCGTAGTTTTGGTATGTATCGTGTGTATGGCGACGTAAGAAGCCTTCAGTGTAACCACGGTGAGCTAGGCTCTCTAGTGTACCCATTAGGCTTTCATCGAATGGTTTGCCTGCCACTGCATCGTCAATAGCTTTACGGTAAACCTGAGCAGTACGTGCACAGTAGTAGAAAGACTTAGTACGACCTTCAATCTTCAGAGAGTGAACACCCATCTTCGTTAGGCGCTCAACGTGTTGGATTGCACGAAGGTCTTTTGAGTTCATGATGTAAGTACCATGCTCATCTTCAAACGCTGCCATTTTCTCTTCTGGCTTGTGTGATTCAGAAAGCAGAACCACTTCGTCTGTTGGTTTACCAAGGCCTAGTGTGTTGTCTGGACGCTCATCTTGAACTTCAATGTCTTGCGTTTCTACTTCTTGAATAGCAACACCAGTAGGGTTTGCTTCAACGATCTGACCGTTTTCGTCTTCTTTCGCTGCTTCTGTTTTGTATTCCCAGCGGCAAGCGTTGGTGCAAGTACCTTGGTTTGGATCGCGCTTGTTCATGTAACCAGAAAGCAGACAACGGCCTGAGTAAGCCATGCAAAGAGCTCCGTGAACAAAGATCTCTAGCTCTGTTTCTGGGCAGTGTTCGCGAATCTCTTCGATCTCTTCAAGCGATAGCTCACGAGATAAGATCACACGCTCAACGCCTTGAGTTGACCAGAACTTAACGGTCGCCCAGTTTACTGCGTTTGCTTGAACAGAAAGATGGATTGGCATTTCAGGGAATGCTTCACGAACCATCATGATAAGACCAGGATCTGACATGATAAGCGCGTCAGGGCCCATGTCGACAACTGGTTTGAGGTCGCGAATGAATGTTTTTAATTTAGAGTTGTGCGGCTGAATGTTACATACAACATATAACTTTTTGCCTTGAGCATGAGCTTCATCGATACCGATTTGTAGGTTTTCGTGATTGAACTCGTTGTTACGAACACGAAGGCTGTAACGTGGCTGGCCTGCGTATACTGCATCTGCGCCGTAGGCGAATGCGTAACGCATGTTTTTGAGGCTTCCTGCCGGTGATAATAGTTCAGGTACAAATGGTTTTTGTGTAGTCATTGCTTCGTTCTCTAATCTGATCTCAAGTCAGGTTGATACCACCAAGTGATATCAAAGGGGCGCAAATTTTACGCTAAAATGAGTTTGGTTGATAGCCCTAAAGATAGCAATGACATTAACAAGAGGGTCTAGAGGCAGATATAAGTGAGAACTTAGTGAGAAATAAGCTCAGATACCGTTAGCACCTGAGCCTATAGTTTGACTGATTAAGCGTTAGGTTGAGTTAACCCGCCTAATGATTCAAATAGGTTTGGAAGGAAAACACTGAACTCACCACAAAGTAGAGAGAAGTCCGCATCAAAACGCGCAGCTTGATCTTCACGAGGAATATCGTCGTTTTCGTCTTTGAGCTCATCACTGAATTTTAGGCGTTTGATGCTGCCATCTTCTGCAAGAATGAATTCAATACGGTCTTGCCAGTTGATAAGAAGTTTCGTCACCATCTTATTGGCTTCGATGTGGTTTTTAATCTCATCAGCTTCTAGTTCTTGTTTCTTAACTCGAACAATACCGCCGTCTTCTTGAATAGATTTTAGTTCTGCTTCATCAAGCATAGTGATGCCTTGTGGCGTATCACCTGATTTCACCCATTCTGTAAGAGTCGTTTCGATCGCTTGCTCTGGGATAGCTGGCACTACCGGCAGGCTACCCATTGTCTTACGTAGCAATGCTAATACATCTTCTGCTTTTTTGTAGCTGCTCGCATCAACCACAATGAAACCTTCTTTTGGCATGATCAGCGCGTAAGTGAAGTTGCTGCGGCTGAATGCTCGAGGAAGTAGATCAATGATGATGTCTTCTTTTAGGCTGTCTTTCTCTTTCTTTTTCAGAGGGGTACCAGACTCTGCCTCAAGCGTTTCTACTTTTGCGTTCAATGATTCTTTGATCACAGAAGCGGGTAGCATTTTCTCTTCTTTCTTTGCACAGATAAGAATGCGGTTTTCTGATACGTGCGTCATCATATCGCCATGTCTACCCATTGCGTGTACCCAACCAAACTTCTGTTTGTCTTGGCTACCACAAGGAGTAAAGCGGAATTCTTCAAGTTGTTTCTCTAGCTGATCTGCGTTGAAATCAATATCACGGTTGAAGCGATAGACTAGGCAATTTTTAAACCACATAAATTTTTCTCATACCTTTTTAGAAGTGCTTCATGATATGAGATCTAATTCGATTTGTCCCTAGCTCTGTATCAAAAGTTATAAAGTGAAATGTTTGAGACAGTTATATGAAAATTTGTTTTCAAAGGTCACAAAAGTGTCATAATTAACTCAGATAATGCAATGCGTTGATTAAATACAAAGGCTATTCAATTATGTCGAGAAGGATTCTGGTCGTTGAAGATGAAGCACCTATTCGTGAGATGCTGTGCTTCGTGCTTGAACAAAAAGGCTACCAAGCAGTAGAGGCTGAAGATTACGATACAGCGGTAAACAAGCTATGTGAACCTTTCCCAGATCTAGTATTACTAGATTGGATGCTACCTGGTGGTAGCGGGATAAACTTTATCAAGCACATGAAGCGTGAAGAGTTAACTCGCAACATCCCAGTGGTGATGCTAACGGCTCGTGGCGAAGAAGAAGATAAGGTTCGTGGTTTAGAAGTGGGCGCTGATGACTATATGACCAAGCCATTTTCACCAAAAGAGCTTGTTGCTCGCCTGAAAGCGGTTATTCGCCGTGTAACGCCTACCGCACTGGAAGACGTGATTGATGTGCAAGGCCTTAAGTTAGACCCTGTATCTCACCGCGTTACCGCAAGCGAAGGTCCGGTTGATATGGGACCAACAGAGTTCAAAATGTTGCACTTCTTTATGACACACCAAGAGCGTGTGTACAGCCGAGAGCAACTGCTGAATAACGTTTGGGGCACCAACGTTTACGTTGAAGACCGTACCGTTGACGTACATATTCGACGCCTGCGTAAAGCACTTGAATCTGCAGGTCACGACAAGCTAATCCAAACGGTTCGCGGCGCGGGCTACCGTTTTTCTACAAAGGCGTAGTGTGGCTTCGCTACCCAGTTTACGGAGTCCTGAATGGTTGAAAAGTTAACCTGGAAAAAGCTGGCTTGGGAGCTAGCTTTTTTTTACGCACCTTGGGTTTTGGTTGGATGGATATTCGGCTACCTACCTTGGTTACTGCTGGCTGCTACGGTATTGCAGCTCGGCTGGCATCTACACAACCAAATGCGCTTGTCCGCATGGTTGTGGGATGAGAAGCGTCTAACGCCACCATCAGGTTCTGGGAATTGGGAGTCTCTGTTTAACGGTATTTATCGTATGCAGCAGAGACAGCGTCGCAAACGTAAAGAGCTGACCAACCTTATTCGCCGTTTCAGAAACGGTGCAGAATCCCTTCCCGATGCCGTTGTGGTATTTCGTGGAGAAGGGAATATCGTTTGGTGTAACAAGCTAGCTCAGTACTTACTTGGGTTTCGCTGGCCAGACGATTCAGGACAACCGATTTCTAACTTGATCCGCACGCCGGACTTCATCAAGTATCTTAATAAACAAGATTTTTCAGAACCGTTAGAGATGCCTTCGCCACTTAACGTGGAACGTATGCTTGAGCTTCGTATCGTGCCGTATACCGAAGGTGAACACCTGATGGTGGTACGTGATGTTACTCAGCTAAAACAGCTAGAAGGCATGCGTCGTAACTTCTTTGCTAACGTTTCTCACGAGCTACGTACTCCTATGACCGTACTTCAGGGCTACCTTGAAATGACGGAAGATCCAGACATGGTCGTTGGGCCTATGTGGCCTAAGGCTCATGGTGTGATGACTGAGCAATTGAATCGCATGAACAGTCTGGTCAATCAGCTATTAACACTTTCAAAAATCGAAGCTGCGCCGATGCATGAGCTCGATGAAGTGGTCAACGTTCCGGCGATGCTTGAGGTTCTTGAGAAAGAAGCGGCAAGCCTAAGTGGTGATCGAGAGCATAAGCTTGAGTTTGATATCGATAAGAGCCTACGCGTTCTTGCTGATGAAGATCAATTGAGAAGTGCTATATCGAATCTGGTTTACAACGCAGTGAAATACACACCACCGGGCGCGACGGTTAAGGTACGTTGGTACCAGACCAGTCAAGGTGCTTGTTTGGATGTATCAGACACCGGAGACGGTATCGAGCCACAACACTTACATCGACTCACAGAGCGTTTCTATCGTGTAGATAAAGCACGCTCACGTGATACAGGTGGTAGTGGTCTTGGATTGGCGATTGTGAAACATGCGCTTAGTCATCATGACTCACATTTAGAAATTCAAAGTGAAGTAGGTGTCGGTAGTCGATTCCATTTTACATTGCCAAATCGACTGACAGTGTCATGAGTTGTGTGACACGCAGGATGCGTTTACCCGTAAGCTTATTGTTAACATTTGCTTTGGTTAACCCAGTTCATGCCGATCAGGGTGTCGACTCACTTCCTGATTACGTTAAGGTGCCGGGTATTTCAGGGAGCCTATTGTCTGTTGGTTCGGATACCTTGGCGGGTATGACGACATTATGGATGGAAGAGTTCAAGTCTTACTACCCGAATGTGAACGCTCAAGTTCAAGCTTCTGGTTCTTCTACTGCCCCTCCTGCTTTAACGGAAGGCACTGCTCACCTTGGACCAATGAGTCGTCCAATGCGCCTACGAGAAGTCGAAGCGTTTGAAAGAGAGCATGGCTATAAGCCGACAGCACTGAGAGTCGCTATCGATGCGATTGGACTTTTTGTGCATCGTGATAACCCTATTGAAGGGCTCAACTTTCACCAGATTGACAGTATATTCTCAGAGACATTGCGTTGCGGAGCGACTAAGCCGCTAAATAATTGGCAAGATTTGGGCATTGACCAACCGTGGGCAAAACATCGATTCCAACTGTTTGGTCGTAATTCTGTATCGGGGACTTATGGATACTTCAAACAGAATGCACTGTGCGGCGGTGACTTTAAAAACCGAGTCAATGAGCAACCTGGTTCGGCTTCAGTCGTTCAGTCGGTCGCTTCATCCATCAGTGGGATTGGCTACTCGGGCATTGGCTACCGCGTAGCAGGTGTTAAGCTGATTCCTATTGCAGAGCACGGCTCTAATTATGTTGAGCCTACGCGTGAGAATATCTTGAGTGGTGATTACCCTCTATCTCGTTTTCTCTATGTGTATGTGAATAAGCATCCGGATAAACCACTTTCTCCGGTTGAGAGAGAGTTCCTCACTTTTGTGTTCTCAAAGCAGGGACAAGAACTTGTAGAGAAAGATGGCTATTTAGCGATACCGTCTGAGTTCGCAGAGCAAGAATTGGCAAAAGTCGGGCTCTAATTCAGGCTACGACAAACTTAGAAAAAACGTATGAACAGCTTGCGCGTCGCAAGCTGTTTTTATTTTGATGGTTCGTTATTTTAGCTGCAACGACCATTCTGCATTTTTCCAACGTTGTTGCTCTTCTCTGAGCTCATAATCAAGCAGTTGGTTTTGGGCCAACCAATCGCTGTTAGTTCCTTTCAATTCCCAGTTATCCTGTTGTTCAATCGTTAGAGTCACGTCTGGGGCCAGTGCTTGATTTCGCTGACGGTTGAGTAAGATAGCGAGTCTCAATATACGAATCAGCAGGGTGACTTGTTGCTGAGTAAACAGAGAAAGTTCCGGCAAATCTTGTAGTTTGAGCGCTTTTCTTTGATAGCGAACCAATGCTGATATAAGGCGTTGTTGCTCAGTATTAAAGCCTGGCATTGTCGTATGCTTAAGCAGATAAGCCGAATGGCGGTGATAGCCTTGGAATGCAATGCTTTGTCCTACCTCATGAAGTACTGCAGCCCAACCAAGCAGATCATACAGCTCATTAGTGACCGCAGTTGTCACTTGAGGCTGTACTTGTTTCAGCAATGAAAGAGCGAGCACTTTCACTTTCTCGCCATGAGTTACGTCTACATGGTATCGAGAGACGAGCGTTTCGGCAGTTCTTGTTCGAATATCAATATCTTTAAACCTATCCTCCATGTCATAAAGAACGCCTTCTCTCAGGGCACCATCAGAAAAATGTAACTCCTTGATGTCTAGCGTATCCATTGCTGCTGAAAGAATGGTGACGCCTGCAGCAAACACAGGCTTTCTCTCATCACTTAAGCCTGAAAGATTTACGGTGTTGGATGATGAAAACTCACATAAGTGATTCTTTAAATAGGACAGGCGTTGGGGCGTAATGAGACCATCGGTGAACCCTAAGCCAATGAGTACTTCTTTTATTGATTTCGTGGTACCAGATGAGCCAAAAGCGATTTCCCAAGGGGCTTTTGTGTATTCTTCAATCAATGGCATCAATAGACGAGTAGCTGCGGTATAAGCATCTGAGAAGTGTCGTGAAGTTAGCCCTTCGTCAGCAAAGAAACGTTGAGTGAAGTTGACGCATCCCATCGGTAAACTGCGCATAATTAGAGGAGTAAAGCCTTGTCCGGCGACGAGTTCCGTACTCCCTCCACCGATATCAATAACCAACTTAGATTCAGAAGCGGTTTGAGTGTGTTCTGCTCCGTTATAGATTATTCGAGCTTCTTCTTGACCGGAAATGATCTCTATTGGAAAAGGAAACAGTGGCTTGGCTTGCTCTAAGAAGTCTTTAGCGTTTTTGGCTTTTCTTAGGGTATGAGTCGCAACAACTCTGACATCATCAAGCTCAAAATCCGCCAGTCGTTCTGCGAACACCTTGAGGCATTCTAGGCCTCGCTCGATAGCGCTTTCAGATAGGACGTTACGTTCATCCAATCCATCACCTAATCTCACTTTCTGTTTGTGTCTGCTGACTAATTGCAGGTGTTGATCGAATACTCGGGCAACCACCATGTGAAAGCTGTTCGAACCCAAGTCGATAGCGGCAATACATCGAGAATGTTTGTTATCAATTAGCGGCATGATTTCTTCTCTTGTTTGTACTTCTTGCGAGCAAGTTTCTCCATACGTTTAATATAGTGGTAAGTGGAGAGTTGTGACGTCGGGTAATCAAGTAGGTTTGCTGGTGGTTGTGTGTAAGAGTTGCTCATCGCTTGGTCTAGCACTCGAGCTTTGTTGCTGTCATCGAAATGAAACTCGGTGATATCGATAATGGTTTGCTTGATCTTTGGATCTAAAATTGGAGCTGCAACTTCGATGCGGTGATCAAAATTTCGTGTCATCCAGTCAGCGGAAGATATATAGACCTTCGGCTTTCCAGCGTTACCAAATATCATCACTCTCGGATGTTCGAGGAAACGATCGACCACACTGACTATCTCAATATGATCACTGATGTTGGGTATGCCAGGGACAAGAGAGCACATGCCGCGAATGACCATTCTCACTTTTACATTGGCTTGGCTAGCCTGATAGAGTTTTTCAATGATCTCTCGATCGACCAAGTTGTTGAGTTTTAGAGTGATGCTTGCAGGTTTACCTTCTATCGCGTTTTGTATTTCATTATCTATCAATTGGTACAGACGTTTTCTAGTATTCTTTGGTGACACAATCAGTTGCTTGAACTGGGACTTTTGATAAGGGTTTTCAATATACTTAAAGACTTGTCTCACCTCTTGAGTCAAATCTTCATTCGCAGTGAGCAGAGAAAAATCGGTATACACGCGCGCTGTAACTTCATGGAAGTTGCCAGTGCCAATATGGGCATAATGCTCGGTATGCTTGCCTTCTTTTCGTTTGATGAGCAGCAACTTGGAATGGATCTTCAAACTTGGGATGCCATGGATGACTTTTACACCCGCTTCTTGAAGTTTCTTGGTCCATTGAATGTTGGCTTGCTCATCAAAGCGTGCTTGCAGCTCGACAACCACAGTGACCTTTTTGCCATTGTGCGCCGCATCGATGATCGAGCTGAGGAGTTTTGAGCCTTCCGCAACACGGTAAACGTTTATTTTGATGGAGGTTACCTTCGGGTCAAAGGAAGCCTGCCTAACCAGTTCAGTGATGTGACTAAAGGTGTGATAAGGATAATGCAGTAAGATGTCGCGAGCTTTGATCGCTTCGAAATAGTTTGGGTAATGGCTGAAATGCGCGCACTTAATCGCGGGTAGAGGACGATTAACTAAATCACGTCGGTTAAGGCTTGGGAACTCAGAGAAATGTTTGAAGTTATGATAGCGACCACCTGCGATGACACTGTCATAGTCAGACAGTTTAAGTCTGACTTGTAAGAAGTTGAGCATTTCAGTTGGCATTTCAGATTCATAGATCAGACGTATCGGCAGTGCCGTTAAGCGCTGTTCTAAACCTAAAGACATCGATTCTAATAGGTTATTTTCATTGTCCTCTTGCAGATCATAATCGGCATCACGTGTCATTTTTATCGCAAAACAACGCAATGAGTCATACTCAAAGAATCCTTTAAGTAAGTCATCCAAACAAAATCGAACTATATTATCTAACAAGATCAAAGTTGTACGCTGCGAACCCGAAGTTTCCGGTAACTTAACAAATCGAGGGAGTGCTTCTGATGGGATTTCGAGTAAGACATATTGAGATGATGCATCACGCTCGATGTCGATGGCTAAGTAACTTTGTTCATCTTTGAGAATATTAAGTAACTGGCTATCTTCGTTCAAGAGAATCGGAGTTAAGTGTGGCAGCACTTTTTTCTTAAAGTACTTTTTTATCCAGCCACTTTGTTCTTCGCTGATTTGTTGTTCGTTGACCAGAAAAATACGATTGCGTACCAATTCCAATAGCAAGTCGTTATACAGTTCATGGAATTGAGCATCGAGCTTGCTTGCTTTGCTCTGCATTTTAGTCAGTAGGCTTTTCGGCGAGTTGGAGGTTAGCTGTGGATCTTGAAGTAAGATCTTTCGCTTCACATCAGCAAATCGGACTTTGTAAAACTCATCGAGGTTTTTCGAGTAAATACCTAAAAAACGAACTCTTTCGATTAAGGGGACTGACTTATCTGCCGCTTCTTGGAGCACTCTTTCGTTGAAGGATAACCAGCTAAGTTCTTTTGTGACATAGTCTTTTTCCATCGAGATGAGAATCCTTGAGTACTGGCTATAGAGCTGATTACTTTAAATTAGAATGGCAAAATTCACAAAATCTATGATCTTACTTTAAGAAATATGGCTAACAAACTTGTTATTAGTTTCAGTTGTTTAACGTAACTTGTAATATAATTGTCATCTAACGTACATATTATGTCAGTAGCTAAAAAAAGGTAGATAAACAGATGGCATCAGCCCAATTTTCATTGAAAGAGCGCGACAAAAAAAGATGGTTGAAAGATCGTCTCGTCCGTTTTTCGGTGACATGTGGCGCGGTCAGTGTTCTAGCTGCCCTAGTATTGATCTTTGTTTACTTGGCGATGGTCATTTTACCGGTATTTTCTGATACTGGTTTAGAGACAGACCAAGCTGTAAAGACCGTTGCCGTAGAAAAACCTATCGTCTTATCGGTTGATGAATACGGTCAGCATGCATTTACTATCGAAAAATCTGGTTTGGTACAGTTTTGGGATTTAGAGTCTCAAAATACACACTCTTACTTTGAGCGTGATGTTGTAGCCAACCCCATCGCCTTTTCTCGAAATACCCCATCAGAAAACTGGTTTGCCTTTGCCGACAGCGCAAGCAACCTTACTTTTTTCTATCCTGAGTATAGTGCGCCTGTGCTGCAAAAGGGCAGTGAAGCCGATCCTAAAATTGAGCAAATCGATCTCCCAGAACCATTTTTAAATGATGAACCCTCAAATGGGGCGACGATCGAAAAATTCGCGTTCTCTAAGAATGGACGTGGTATCACGGTTGCCGCTCAGCTAAGTGACCAACGAGTCTTAGTGAAGTGGTACCAAAGTGATGTTACGGGTCAGTATGTTTTTCAGAAGAGCCAATGGTTATCGGATAAGTTGGGCTTGCAGCAACAGTTGTTAGTCACACCTGATGGCCAAACCTTATATCTCCGAGCCCAATCGGATTTAGTGGTTTTGAAGCTATCAGATAGCGGCTTCAATGTTCGTGAAGTGATTGATCTTAGCTTGAATGATGCGAAGCACTCGGTGAAAAGTATCGATTTACTGTCTGGAGCTTATTCACTGTTGGTTACGCATGAGGACGGACAGGTTTCTCAGTGGTTCGATGTACTCAAAGATGAAAAGCGTAGCCTGACCCATATTCGAGACTTCCAACTTGCTGAACAAGTGCAATTTATTTTGCCTGATACTTATAGAAAGGGTTTTTATAGCTTCTATAAGAACGGCACATTACAAAGCCACTATACGACCAGTGAAAAACTGTCGCTGTTCGAGCGTGCATTTGATAAATCACCACAATTAGCGGCTATGTCTGCCAATGAACTGCATCTGGCGACGCTGATTGATGGCACCATCAGTGTGGCTAAGGTCGATAATGAATACCCACAAATATCATTCTCATCGCTTTGGCAAAAGGTCTGGTATGAAAGTTACCCTGAGCCGCAATACGTTTGGCAATCAACGTCGGCGAATGATGACTTTGAAGAGAAATTCAGTTTAGTACCTATCACATTCGGTACTATCAAAGCAGCTCTGTTTGCGATGATGTTTGCCGTGCCGGTTGCTGTGCTCGGAGCTATTTACACCGCTTATTTTATGTCTCCACGCATGCGAAGAGTGGTGAAGCCTTCGATAGAGCTGATGGAAGCTCTTCCAACCGTGATCATCGGATTTTTGGCTGGGCTTTGGTTTGCTCCAATCGTTGAAACACATTTAACGGCTGTCTTCTCATTAATGATGCTATTACCACTGAGCACACTGTTGACTGGACTTGTTTGGTTCTGTTTACCGAAGAGGGTAACGGGTCGCTTCTCTAACGGTTGGCATGCTCTGATATTGATTCCGGTATTGGTGATTACAGTGGTTGCGGTGTTTGCTGGTGGAAACAACATTGAAGCCTTGTTATTTGGTGGTGATATTCGTACCTTCTTGGCTAGCTATGGTATCGACTTTGACCAACGCAATGCGCTAGTGGTTGGTTTTGCTATGGGCTTTGCGGTCATCCCAACGATTTTCACTATTGCTGAAGATGCTATTTTCTCTGTACCTAAACATTTGTCTGATGGGTCATTAGCGTTGGGTGCGACGGCGTGGCAGACGCTTATTTATGTGGTGCTATTGACGGCGAGTCCAGGTATCTTTTCTGCGGTTATGATGGGCCTAGGGCGAGCAGTTGGTGAAACCATGATCGTCTTGATGGCGACAGGTAACACCCCAATTCTTGACTGGAATGTTTTGGAAGGGATGAGAACTTTATCGGCAACGATTGCTGTTGAGCTGCCAGAATCAGAAGTGGGTGGTTCTCATTTCCGCTTGCTGTTCTTGGCTGCACTCTTGCTGTTTATCTTTACATTCGCGGTGAACTCAGTTGCTGAGTGGGTTAGACAAAGACTGAGAGATAAATATCGTGCGCTGTAGTTTTAAAGGTTTGCCTCAATGTGTATCAATGGCTTTTAGTGGCTTGACTAGCGTGTCTCTTGATCTTTGCAGCTCCTTGATTTCAGCACGCCAAGAGCAAGGTCGATCATGATGAATAAACTGAAGTCATTATTATCTTGGGTTAAATCGGGCTCTCCGTGGATCTGGCTTACGGGCGGGGCGGTGAGCATCAGTATGCTTTCTGTTCTTGGCCTAATGCTGCTGATTGGTTGGAAGGGCTTAACCTATTTTTGGCCCGCACCTTTGTATCAATGGCAAGTTGACTCCAAAGACTTATCGCTAGTGGTCGATCTTGACGAAACCGTATCAAAACAAGATGTATTGGTTGGTCAGTTATATGAACGAAAATACATCTCGATAGAGCAAGTTCCACAAGTCCATGACCTTTTGTCTCCTCAAAATTTGTCGACTGGGCTGATACAGCGCTTAAGCATCAAAGTTGCTAACAGAGAACTGTACCCTGAGGACTTTGTTTCTATTCTGGATGTTAACTTACGTGAACCCACTACCCCGCTAGATTGGGTTGTGATTGAACGAAGTCGAGGTGGTTATTTCTTTGGTAAGCCGGTGGGTTTTAAAACCGCTTCTGGCACCTTTGATTCGAACATAGACCAAAAGCTCGAACAAGGCTTGGCGTTCGCTGATACGTTACGTAAAGAAACGTCGCGTGTCGTGAACCAAGAAATTCGCAATATCAGCTGGCAATTGGAAAACCTGCGCTTAGAAAAGCGTAAGCTTGAACTCAATGAGTCAGTGAGTGATGAATACCTTACAACCTATACTCAAACTAAACTGGAATTAAACCGCCAGTTAGGTGAAGCCGAAGTTAAGCTTGAGCACCTTAGAACGCAACTTAATGTCGAAAGCTTGCTGGTTGAGGATATGACAGGCGAGCTGGTCGAGATCTCGCTCAGCCACATTCTGGATTATTGGTACCCAAATAATATGTCTTACCTAGAAAAGGTTGGGCACTGGGGCAAACAAGTTTGGAAATTCTTATCAGAGAACCCACGAGACTCAAACTCTGAAGGCGGTGTATTCCCTGCCATCTTCGGTACAGTACTGTTGGTTATTCTCATGTCGATCGTCGTGATGCCTCTTGGCGTGGTCGCAGCGATATATCTTCATGAATACGCAAAAAACAACGCACTAACACGTTTAATTCGTATCGCCGTGATTAACTTGGCGGGTGTACCGTCGATTGTGTATGGCGTTTTTGGTTTAGGCTTTTTTGTTTATACCATTGGTGGCTCGATTGATACGTTGTTTTATGCAGAGCGATTACCCGCTCCGACATTTGGCACACCGGGTCTACTTTGGTCAGCACTAACCTTAGCGGTATTGACGCTTCCAGTGGTTATCGTAACTACTGAAGAGGGCTTAACGCGCATTCCTAGTGCAGTGAGGCACGGTTCATTAGCGCTTGGTGCGACTCAATTTGAGACGCTTTGGCGCATTGTTTTACCGATGGCAAGCCCAGCGATTATCACTGGTTTAATTTTGGCAATCGCGAGAGCCGCGGGGGAAGTTGCACCACTTATGCTGGTGGGTGTTGTTAAATTGGCATCTAGCTTGCCAGTCGATGGTCAGTTTCCGTATTTACACTTAGATAGAAAGTTCATGCATTTAGGCTTTCATATCTATGATGTTGGTTTTCAAACCTCTAATATCGAAGCGGCACGACCTTTAGTGTATGCGACTTCATTTTTATTGGTTACGGTGATTGTTGGGTTGAACTTAACAGCCATCAATATCCGTAATAACTTGCGTGAAAAATACCGAACCTTAGGACAAGATTAGATGTTCTCGATTAATGAAACCTTGGGTTACCAAGCACCACTTGATGTTCACAATCTGAAGGATGAGCAAATTGCTATCTCGATCGAAGGGCTAAATCTTTACTATAAAGAGAGCCAAGCACTTGATGATATCTCGATGCAGATCCCGAAGGGGCAGGTGACGGCGTTTATCGGCCCTTCTGGGTGTGGTAAGTCGACTCTGCTGCGCTGCATTAATCGCATGAACGATCTTGTTGAAGGCTGTAAGGTTTCCGGGAAAGTGAAGCTTCATGGCAAGAACGTCTATCACCCTAAGGTGGATGTTGCGACCTTACGACGCCGTGTGGGTATGGTATTCCAGCGTCCAAACCCTTTTCCTAAATCTATCTATGAGAATGTGGTTTATGGCTTGAGGCTACAAGGCGTTAGCAACAGCCGAGACCTTGATGATGCGGTTGAACGCTCTCTGCGCGCTGCTGCGTTATGGGATGAAGTGAAAGATCGGTTGCATGAGAATGCTTTTGGTTTATCTGGCGGTCAACAGCAGCGTTTGGTTATCGCTCGTGCGGTTGCGATTGAGCCTGAAGTGCTGTTGTTAGATGAGCCGACATCGGCACTCGATCCGATTTCTACTTTGACGATTGAAGAGTTGATCAACGATCTCAAAACACAATACACAGTGGTGATTGTTACCCACAACATGCAACAAGCCGCGCGTGTAAGTGACCATACTGCCTTTATTCATATGGGAAAATTGATCGAGTACTCAGATACGGACTCAATTTTTACGTCTCCATTGAAAAACCAGACGGAAGACTACATTACTGGTAGATATGGCTAACCTCTCCAAAGGTGTCATCTAGAGCTAAGTCACTCTACAAAAATGGCTTTCTTCATTTCTTTCAAGGAGCAAGTATGCATTTCGGTCGCCACATTTCAGGGCAATTCAATGTCGAGTTAGAATCGATCCGTACTCATGTATTGACCATGGGCGGGTTAGTGGAGCAGCAACTCTCGTTTGCAATGCAGGCGCTTCATAAAGACGATGTTGAATTGGCCAAAAAAGTGATTCGTGATGACCACAAAGTGAATGCGATGGAAGTGTCGATTGATGAGGCTTGTACTCGAATCATTGCAAAGCGTCAGCCGACAGCGAAGGATCTGCGTTTGATTATGGCGATCATCAAAACGATTACCGATCTGGAACGTATTGGCGATGTTGCTTCTAAAATTGCGCAAGGTGCTATTGAGATCCCTTCAACCAAAGAGCAAAAATTCCATGTTTCGTTAGAGCCTCTTTGCCGTCAGGCAATCACCATGCTTCACCAAGTGTTAGATGCTTTTGCTCGTATGGATGTTGATGCGGCTGCTGAAGTTCACAAACTTGATGATAAGTTGGATGCGGAATACGAAGCCGTTATTCGTCAGTTAATGACCTATATGATGGAAGACCCTAAGAACATCCCTAATATTTTGCAGGTGATGTGGTCAGCTCGTGCGATTGAGCGAGTGGGAGACCGCTGCCAAAATATCTGCGAATACATTATTTACTTTGTGAAGGGTAAAGATGTACGTCACCTCGGTGATCAAAGCCTTGATGACGCACTAAAATAGAGCTTATCTTTAGAAGCTAATAATGGCACCAAGATTGAAATTGACCGTTGTGTCGTAAGGCACAAAGGTTTTGTTGTGATCAAAAATATTCATATCAACACCAGCACGTAATCCAAGCATTGGTGTCGCTTGGTAAACGTAGGCCCCGCCTAGGCTTATACCATGTGTTGTTTTCTCTTCTACTTCGCCTGAGCGCGTTTTCGTACCGTCATAACTTGCCACGCCAATTTCAGCCTGAAAGCCGTGGATTTGGTTTCTTCCAAACATGTTTTGCTTCGTAACAGGTTTAAATCAAGAGAGCTGAATAAGTCTTTAGCCATATCTATCCATGAAAATTTTCTGCGCTATTAAATCTAATATACGTCAGTCAGTTAGATTAGTCAGCGAGGTTCTCTGGATTTATGCTGGCGACTATTGCCCTAAGCGGTGAGGGCGGCTCTCACATCAGATATCTTACTCGCATCTGTCACTGGGATCTGATAATCATCAATATTATCACTGCCCATTTGAGCACTTGAGTTGTTTTCCATTAGACTCGGCCTTGTCGATTTACCTGAAAGGTGAAGAGCAGGTACTTGGGTAGCGCTTTGAATCATTTTGGCATTCGCAGCGTTAACGCCAGCCCCCGCCATGATATCAATTCGTCCATCGGCTTGTTTGACCATTGCAGCCAATACATCGATACCTTGCTCAGCATTAGCAGCAAGCCCTGATGTCAGGACTCTTTCGCATCCAAGTGTAATGATTTGTTCTAATGCTGCTTGGAAATCAGAGCTTTGATCGATGGCTCTGTGGAAGGTAATCCCAAGCTTTAACGAGTGCGCTTTGTCAGCCAGTTGTTGCATCTTTGGCATATCAATACTTCCGTTCGGCGCTAACACACCAAGTACGACCCCATCCAATCCTGCATTTGCGCAAGCTTCAATATCTTCAAGCATACAGAGCATATCGTCGTTATCGAAAATGAAGTCGCCTTGTCTTGGGCGTATCATAGCGTAGACCGGAACCGACGAAACTATTGCCGCTTGTTTCATCATTCCGAAGCTTGGAGTTAATCCGCCAAGTGCTAATGAAGAGCAAAGCTCAATTCGATTCGCGCCACCAGATAGTGCGGTATGAAGAGATTCTAAGTTATCGATACAGACTTCAATTTCGGTGTTCATCGTGTTTATCCGTTCAAAAAGATACTGATGAAATAATAGCAATCTAGGTGTGATTCTGAATAGATGGGGATAAGGGAAAATAGAGGTAAAGTTTAGGTTTATCGCTACCTCAATTATCTATTACAAGAGTCAGTCTAGGGGAGCGAGGAGGGGGAAAACAAAAAGCCCGAAGCGTTAACTTCGGGCTTTTAATAGGACTTTACTTCTTAACTGATTGGCGGTGCGCTTTGCGCTATTAGCTTATGCTTTATGTCTCTTTAAAGAGAATCTTCCAACCATTAACCCGCGTTGAGTTCGGGCTTAAGAGGTAATTACTTGCTTAGGTCGTCAGCGTGCTCAGATAGGAATGCTGCAACACCTTTTGGAGATGCGTCCATACCTGATTTGCCTTCTTCCCATTGTGCAGGACAAACTTCACCGTTCTTCTCGTGGAAGTTTAGTGCGTCTACCATGCGTAGCATTTCGTCGATGTTACGACCTAGTGGAAGATCGTTAACTACTTGGTGACGTACAAGACCGTCAGCGTCGATTAGGAAAGAACCACGGAAAGCAACGCCTGCTTCTGGGTGCTCAACATCGTATGCTTTGCAGATCTCGTGCTTAACGTCAGCAATTAGAGGGTATTTAACTTGACCAATACCGCCATCAGCGATAGCAGTGTTACGCCATGCGTTGTGAGAGAATTGAGAATCGATAGAAACACCGATTACTTCAACGCCTTTAGCTTGGAAATCTTCAAGACGGTTGTCGAAAGCGATTAGCTCTGAAGGACAAACGAAAGTGAAGTCTAGTGGGTAGAAGAAAACTACAGCTTTCTTACCTTTAGTGAATTCTGCGAAGTTGAAGTTATCAACGATCTCACCGTTACCTAGAACAGCTGCTGCAGTAAAGTCAGGGGCTTGACGACCTACTAGTACCATTTTGGAATCTCCTAAAAAATTAGTTGGCCCAACACATCTTTGTTTGGGCTCCGTTTCTACGGGACAAACTATAGTACAATCGGTACTATAGAAAAAAGCGAATTAAATAGATTAAGTTAATCGAAAAAAGCGATAAGCTTATTCTTTGTCCTGTCCTTAGGTCGAATGACCTTTACCTAACTTATCCTACTCATATTACAAAGTAATTTCATGAATAAATGGCCAAGTCTTAAGCAACTTCACTATCTTGTTACTCTTCACGAAACTCGTCATTTCAGTGATGCCGCAGATCGCTGTTTCGTCAGTCAATCTACGCTAAGTAAAGGCATTCAAAACCTAGAAGAGCTGATTGGTTGCCCGCTTTATGAGAAGAAAGATAAAAAGAGCCCGCTAGTTTTCACGCAAGCAGGTGAGCTGGTGGTCAAGCACGGTCGAGAGCTACTAGCGAAAGGACAAGATCTCGTAGAGCTTGGAAATCTATGTAACGGGGATGCGATGCAAGGGCAGCTGCGAGTCGGGTGTATTCCTACTATAGCGCCGTTCCTTTTGTGCGATTTGGTACAGGAAGCCAACCAGCGCTTTCCACAATTAAATTTGCTGTTACGTGAAGACACAACGACCAACCTATTGGCTGCGCTGCGTCATGGAGACTTAGATGTGCTGATTCTGGCTTTGCCTGTCGATATCGACAATATGGAAAGCCAAGTTGTTGGGCAAGACCCTTTCCGGATGGTGATCAGTCGCAATCAAGCTGATGGTATTCGCGTTCCGATTAAATACGATGACCTGCCAGACGAATCTGTATTTTTGTTGGAGAACGAGCATTGCTTAACCGAGCATGCTGTGTCGGCTTGTAAGTTAACGGATAAAGAGAAGATCAACCCGTTCACTGCGACGAGCCTTCACACATTGGTGCAAATGGTGGCCAATGGTTTAGGAACCACCTTTATTCCGCAAATGGCGATCGACCACGGTTTATTGGAAAACCAGAATCTCGTTGTGATCGATCCTCCTGGTCAGCAGGCCTACCGAGATATTGGCCTTGTCTGGCGACCAAGCTCTTCGCGTCGTGAGACATTCCATCAATTAGCGGATGTGGTATCTGAGCTTCTATAATAATCCGCTGCGACAACAATCCCTCTGAGCGGCTGAATTGGCCGCTCTTCTTTATATCAATTCCGAGCGTTACTCTACTTCTGCTTCTTCTGGCTCTACTTCTTCTTGCAGCTCCAGTAAATTGATCGCTATCGTGACAAAATCGCTGTCTGTAATAATGCCTACTAGTTCGTGGTTTTCTACGACAGGTAAACAGCCCACTTTATGTTTCTGCATGTAGATAGCCGATTCTTTTAATCCTGCACGCGGCTCTACCGACATAACACTTTTGTGCATGATGTCGTTGAGGGGAGTAGCAAGAGTAAAAGATTGAGCTTGTGGGATGTTTTGTAGGCTGGATTCTTGAGCGGCGAGAACGTCTCGTTGTGTGACGACACCTAGTAGTTGCCTGTCGGAATCGACGACCGGAATATGGCGGATATCAAGTGCTTCCATCATGTGCTTAGCATCGGCCAGTGAGTGTGAGCGCAATAGGGTATGAGGGTTGCGAGTCATCATATCTTCAACCTTGATCATACGAACCTCCTTCTTTTTTATTTGTTGCTATTACTATAGTTTTTTATCCAAAAAATAACTGAGATCTGACGCATTCTTGGGTGAGTTTTATGCAACTAATTCTTTAGCTTGAGGAGGTGAATCAGTCGCATTATTTTACGCCTCTTTACAATAATCCAGTGCTGTAAACCTTGCTATTGCGGCTCGTGTGCCTATACTAGCCCACTGCGAAATTTTTAGTCGTGTTTGCGATGTGTTTCTGGTAACGATTGACTTACCGTAACGATTATCCAGCAACTACGATTTATGATTCGTCAACGGCACAAATCTCATCAACTAAGACAAGACTAGACACATGCAAGTTTCAGATTTTCACTTTGACCTACCAGATGAACTCATTGCTCGCTACCCTCAAGAGGAGCGTACAGCAAGCCGCCTGCTTAAATTAGATGGCAACAGCGGTAACCTAGCTGATGGTTCGTTTAAAGACGTTTTAGACTTGGTTGAGCCAGGCGATCTTGTTGTTTTCAATAACACTCGAGTGATTCCAGCTCGTGTATTTGGTCGCAAGGCATCAGGCGGTAAGCTTGAAGTGCTGGTTGAACGTATGCTTGATGAGAAAAGCATTCTTGCGCATGTTCGTTGTTCTAAATCACCGAAGCCGGGTACCAAATTGTTCCTTGGTGAGAACGATGAATATGAAGCTGAAATGGTGGCGCGTCACGATGCGTTATTCGAAATCCATTTCACATCTGATCAAAGCGTTTTAGAGATTCTTAACAGTGTTGGTCACATGCCACTGCCTCCTTACATCGATCGTCCTGATGAAGATGCAGATAAAGAGCGCTACCAGACTGTCTATAATGAAAAGCCGGGTGCGGTTGCAGCGCCAACAGCAGGCCTTCACTTTGATGACAAGCTAATGGCTGACATGAAAGAAAAAGGTGTTGAGTTTGCTTACGTGACGCTTCATGTTGGTGCTGGTACGTTCCAGCCAGTAAAAGTTGATAATATTAACGATCACCACATGCATGCTGAGTACGTTGAAGTGTCGCAAGAAGTGGTTGACGCCGTAGCTGCAGCAAAAGCCCGTGGCGGCCGTATTATTGCTGTTGGTACAACATCAGTACGCTCACTAGAAAGTGCAGCTCAAGATGCATTGAAGAAAGGCACTGAGCTCGTTCCTTTCTTTGGTGATACAGAAATCTTCATCTTCCCTGGCTATGAATACCAGTTGGTGGATTGCTTGATTACCAACTTCCACTTGCCAGAATCAACACTGATTATGTTGGTGAGTGCATTTGCAGGTTACGACAACGTGATGGGCGCATACGATCACGCAGTGAAGAGCGAATATCGTTTCTTCAGCTACGGTGATGCCATGTTCATCAATAAGAAAACAAGCTAATTTAAGCTAGTTATAAACGATATACATTAGAATTTACGGGTGCTAGCAGTAAGCTAGGAGTCGGGCAGGGTGTCTGTCTAATCTCTCGCAAGGAATACGCGACCGCTCCTCATAGAACCCACTAGACTGAACTTTTGTTTGGCCTAAGGTTCTGAATTAACAGTCAGATTGTTTCTCTGGCATATTGGAGGCTTCGTGAAATTAAAATACGAACTTAAAAAAACTAATAGCGGCGCACGTCGTGGTCAACTTCAGTTTGAACGCGGTACCGTTGAAACCCCAGCATTCATGCCTGTAGGTACTTACGGTACTGTTAAAGGTATGACACCTGAAGAAGTAAAAGACACAGGTGCTGAAATCCTATTAGGTAACACATTCCACCTATGGCTACGTCCTGGTCAAGAAATCATGAAAATGCACGGTGACCTGCACGATTTCATGAACTGGCACGGTCCTATCCTGACTGATTCAGGCGGCTTTCAAGTATTCAGCCTAGGTGCAATGCGTAAAATCACTGAAGAGGGTGTTCATTTCCGTAACCCTGTAAACGGTGACAAGATCTTCATGGACGCTGAGAAGTCTATGGAAATCCAAAAAGATTTAGGTTCAGACATCGTAATGATCTTCGATGAGTGTACGCCTTACCCTGCGACACACAAAGAAGCAAAAGACTCAATGGAGATGTCTCTTCGTTGGGCTGAGCGTTCACGTAACCACTTCGACAAACTTGAAAACCCGAACTCACTGTTCGGTATCGTTCAAGGTGGCGTGTACGAAGACCTTCGTGATGTATCCGTTAAAGGCCTAACAGAAATTGGTTTTGACGGTTACGCAGTAGGTGGCCTAGCAGTAGGCGAACCAAAAGAAGATATGCACCGCATTCTTGAGCACACATGTCCTCAACTGCCAGAAGATAAGCCACGTTACCTAATGGGCGTAGGCAAACCGGAAGACTTGGTTGAAGGTGTTCGCCGTGGTATCGACATGTTTGACTGTGTAATGCCAACGCGAAATGCACGTAACGGCCACCTGTTTGTGACTGAAGGTGTGATCAAGATCCGTAATGCGAAGCATAAAACCGATACAACACCACTAGATTCAGAGTGTGACTGTTACACTTGTAAGAACTACAGCAAGTCGTACTTACACCATTTGGATCGTTGTAACGAAATCCTAGGTGCTCGACTGAACACGATTCATAACCTGCGTTTCTACCAACGAGTAATGTCAGACATTCGTCAGTCTATCGATGAAGACCGCTTTGAAGAGTTCGTTGCAGAGTTCTACGCAAGAATGGGGCGTGAAGTGCCACCACTAGGTAAAGAATCTTAGTATTTCTTTTTTGCGAGCCCTATCTCTCTTCCGAGTGATGGGGCTTGAAAATAAAGGGATGCGACCCAATTAGACAAACAATTACGAAAATATAAATAGAGGATGTTTTAAATGTTTATTTCTCAAGCTCACGCAGCAGCAGAAGGTGCACCAGCAGGCGGCGGTTTCGAAATGCTTATCATGCTAGGTATGTTCGCTGTGATCTTCTACTTCATGATCTACCGTCCACAAGCTAAGCGTGTTAAAGAGCACAAGAACCTTATGTCTTCTATGGGCAAAGGTGATGAAGTTCTTACAAGCGGCGGCCTAATTGGCAAGATCACTAAGATTGCAGAAGACAGCGACTACGTTGCTATCGAACTGAATGCAAACAACGAAGTAGTTATCAAGAAAGACTTCGTTACAGCAGTGCTACCAAAAGGTACTCTGAAATCTCTATAAACAGCTAGAGGATCCTCGCTGTGCTAAACCGTTACCCGTTATGGAAGTACCTGATGGTGGTGTTTACTATCGCCATCGCTGCGTTGTACGCACTTCCGAATATATACGGTGAAGATCCGGCAGTTCAAGTTACAGGGGCGCGCGGCGCCTCTGTAGATATGTCTACGCTGGATGCTGTCACCAATGCTCTTGAAGCTGAAAACCTTTCTACTAAATCCGTTGCTCTAGAAAACGGTTCCATTCTTGTTCGCTTTAACGATACAGACTCTCAAATTAGTGCTCGTGATGTCATCACTGAAGCATTAGATGAAGACGTAATCGTTGCTTTAAACTTAGCTGCTTCAACTCCTGATTGGCTTGAATCTATTGGTGCTGCACCAATGAAGCTTGGTCTTGACCTACGTGGTGGTGTTCACTTCTTGATGGAAGTGGATATGGACGCTGCGATGCAAAAGCTGGTTGGCCAACAAGAAGAAGCGTTCCGTAGCGAACTTCGTGAAGAAAAAATCCGTTACCGTGCAATTCGCCCATCTGGTAAAGATGCGGTTGAAGTGATTCTACGTAACGCCGAGCAGCTTGCTGAAGCGAAATCGCTACTGCAATCTAAGCACCAAGACATGACGTTTGTAGATTCTGAATCTAATGGTCGTTTTTCTTTGGTTGCTAGCTTCACAGAGGCTCGCCTTCAAGAAATCCGCAACTACGCGGTTGAGCAAAACATTACCATTCTACGTAATCGTGTTAACGAACTTGGTGTTGCTGAGCCTTTGGTTCAACGTCAAGGCGCTAGCCGTATCGTAGTGGAATTGCCTGGTGTTCAAGACACGGCTCGTGCTAAAGAAATTCTTGGTGCGACGGCGACACTTGAGTTTCGTGAAGTAGATAGCAGTGCTGATTTAGCCGCTGCCGCTTCTGGTCGTGCCCCTGCGGGTAGTGAAATCAAGCAAGATCGTGATGGTCGCCCTGTGGTACTTAAGAAGCGCGTTATCCTAGGCGGTTCAAGTATTACTGATGCAAGTTCAAGTGTTGATGAATATGGTCGTCCTCAAGTTAACATCTCGCTAGACAGCGAAGGTGGTAGCAAGATGTCTGCATTCTCTCGTCAGAATATCGGTAAGCTAATGGCAACGGTATTTGCAGAGTACAAAGACAGCGGTCGTAAAACACCGGAAGGTCGAGTTATCTTAAGTAAGCACGAAGAAGTGATTAACCAAGCGACGATTCAATCTGCGCTAGGCCGTAACTTCCGTATTACGGGTATCGATTCAACGGCTGAAGCTCATAACTTGGCACTTCTACTGCGTGCTGGTGCATTGATTGCGCCTATCTCGATTGTAGAAGAACGTACGATTGGTCCATCTATGGGTCAGCAAAACATCGATATGGGTATCATGGCGATGGTTTGGGGTATGGCTGCTGTAATGCTGTTTACACTGCTTTACTACCGTAGCTTTGGTCTGATTGCGAACGTTGCGCTAATGGCTAACTTGGTGTTGATTATCGGTGTGATGTCGATGATTCCGGGGGCTACCATGACCCTGCCAGGTATTGCCGGTATCGTATTAACGGTCGGTATGGCGGTTGATGCGAACGTTCTGATCTTTGAGCGTATACGTGAAGAGCTTCGAGATGGACGCAGTCCACAACAAGCGATTCACCAAGGTTACGCGAACGCATTCAGCACAATCGCCGATGCCAACATCACCACACTACTAACAGCAATTATTCTATTTGCTGTGGGTACTGGTGCTATCAAAGGCTTCGCGGTAACGCTGTCTATCGGTATCTTGACTTCAATGTTTACAGCTATTGTCGGAACACGTTGTATCGTGAACCTGATGTATGGCGGCAAACGCGTTAAAAAACTGTCGATCTAAGGCTAGGAATTAATATGTTTCAGATTCTAAAAGCAGACAAAATGATCGACTTTATGCGTTGGTCAAAGGTTGCCTTTGTTTTTTCTATCTTGATGATTGGTACTGCTATCTTCACCCTAACAACGAAATCGTTGAACTGGGGGCTAGATTTTACTGGCGGTACTCTGATTGAAGTTGGTTTTGAACAACCGGCACACCTTCCTGATATTCGTAGTGCACTAGAAGCCGAAGGCTTTGGTGATGCAACGGTACAGAACTTCGGTTCAGCTCGTGATGTGATGGTTCGTTTACGTCCACGTGATGGCGTAGCGGGCGAAACGCTTGGTAACCAAATCCTTTCTGCTATTGAGAATGGTACTGGTGAGCAAGTTGAGATGCGTCGTATCGAGTTCGTTGGCCCTAATGTGGGTGACGAGCTAACAGAAGCGGGTGGCCTTGCTATCCTTGTTTCTCTGATCTGTATCTTGATCTATGTGTCAGTGCGATTCGAATGGCGTTTGGCAGCAGGTGCGGTACTAGCACTGGCGCACGACGTTATCATCACACTGGGTGTGTTCTCTCTAATGCAAATTGAGGTGGATCTTACCATCGTAGCAGCCTTGCTAACGGTAGTCGGTTATTCCCTCAACGATACCATAGTCGTATTTGACCGTATTCGTGAGAACTTCCGCAAGATGCGTAAGGGTGAAGCACCTGAAGTACTGAACAGCTCAATCACACAAACATTGAGCCGTACATTGATTACTTCTGGTACAACGTTATTCGTAGTTATCGCGCTGTTCGCTCAGGGCGGTGCTATGATTCACGGCTTCGCGACTGCACTTCTATTGGGTATTACTGTTGGTACTTATTCTTCTATCTACGTTGCATCTGCACTCGCTATGAAGTTGGGTATTACGCGTGAACACCTAATGCCACCACAAGTGGATAAAGAAGGTGAAGAGTTTGACGAAATGCCTTAGGCCTTGGCTTAACAATTTTCGCTGAACCAAAAAAACCGCTAGGCAACTAGCGGTTTTTTTACGACTGTATTCTGTCGATAAACTCAACGTAATTTATCGGCGAAGTGCGTTGTGCTCGTCGCAACTAACCGCCATCCTGCTCGTATCTCGTATCTCGTATCTCGTATCTCGTATCTCGTATCTCGTATCTCGTATCGCAGATACAAAAAAGCCTCGCTATAGCTATATAGCGAGGCTTTGGAATTTTTATGCGCCCTTAAAATAGGGAGCGTTAACGTAAGGTCTGAATTACTTCAGCATACCTTCGTTAGCGTTCTCACGAACGTGCTTAAGAATAGACTTAACACCACGTGCGCTTGAAGCAACAACATTACCAGAAGTCATGTAATCAGTACCGCCAGCAAAGTCAGTCATGATAGCACCAGCTTCACGAGCGATTAGATCGCCAGCTGCTAGATCCCATGGCTTAAGGCCAAGTTCTAGGTAACCATCAACACGGCCAGCTGCTAGGTAACATAGGTCAAGAGCAGGAGAACCTGTACGACGGAAATCAGCACAGTCGATGAATAGACCAGAGATGATCTTCATGAAAGATTCAGAGTGTTGTTTTTGCTTGAATGGGAAACCAGTCGCTAGAACAGTACCTTGAAGGTCTTTTAGTTGAGTAACACGCATACGAGCGTTGTTTAGTTGAGCGCCAGCGCCACGTTGAGCTGTGAATAGCTCGTTTAGCATTGGGTCATAAACACAAGCAACTTCTGTACGACCGTTCATGCGAACAGCGATAGATACAGAGAAGTGAGGGAAACCTTTTACAAAGTTGTTGGTGCCATCCAGTGGGTCAACGATCCATTGTACATCAGAGTCTTTACCTTCAGTCAGGCCTTTCTCTTCAGAAATAATGCTGTGCTCTGGGTAAGATGCTTTGATTGTCTCAATGATCATGTACTCAGCTTCTTGAGCAATGTTAGTAACGTAATCGTTGTTACCTTTTAGAGACGATTCGATCTTATCAGTTGTTTCTAGAGATTTAGCAATATGGTTGCCAGCTTTACGCGCAGCGCGTATCGCAATGTTTAGCATTGGATGCATATGGTTTTTCCCACAAGATGTTAAAGAACAATTTAAAGCGGCGGCGAGTATACCAAAGTTTTACCAAAAGGGAAGTGGTTATTTTTTGAACTCTTGGTTTCACATTACGCGAAGGGTCTGACCATTTTACTTTGCTATGTGTTAATATCTCGCGATTATTTTTAAAGTGGTGTCATATAGCATGTTAGACAATGTAAAAGTCGTTCTGGTTGGTACGTCTCATTCGGGAAATATCGGATCAGCAGCTCGCGCAATGAAAGTGATGGGTTTGAGTCAATTAGTTCTTGTAGACCCTCAATGTGAAGTTGACGAGCAGACCTTAGCACTGGCTGCGGGTGCAGGTGACATCGCAGAAAACGCGACCATCGTTTCTACATTAGACGAAGCCGTAAAAGACTGTGGTTTGGTGGTTGGTTCGAGTGCACGTTCACGTACGCTTGAATGGCCAATGCTTGAGCCTCGTGAGTGTGGACAAAAGTTTGCGATTGAAGGTCAAAAGCACCCAGTCGCATTAGTGTTCGGCCGTGAACGTACTGGCTTGACTAACGATGAGCTTCAGAAGTGCCACTTCCATGTATGTATCCCAGCTAACCCTGAATACAGCTCGCTAAACCTAGCAATGGCAGTGCAGACTCTGAGCTACGAAGTGCGTGTAGCTCACCTTGATATGGTCGCTAGCCAATATCAGCCACAGCAACAAGATGAGTACCCTCGTCACGAAGAACTAGAAATGTTCTATGAGCACCTTGAAAAAGTGATCATTGATACCCAATTTATCTCTAAGGATAAGCCAGGTCAGGTGATGAATAAACTACGTCGTCTGTTCAGTCGAGCTCGTCCAGAGTTGCAAGAGATCAACACTCTACGCGGCATTTTGACTTCAATTGAGAAGAGCAAAAACGACAAATAAAAACCACACAAACCCTAAGGGTGAATACTTGACTAAAATAGTCAACTAAATACTTGACCAATTTAGTCAGGTATGGGAAGATTCCAACCACATAAACAATGTGGATTCGGTGTGATATGAAACTTACATCTAAAGGAAGATATGCGGTAACAGCTATGCTAGATGTAGCACTGCATTCGCAAAAAAGCCCAGTTCCTCTGGCTGATATTTCAGAGCGACAGGGCATCTCATTATCTTACTTAGAACAGCTATTTTCTAAGTTACGTAAAGCTGGCTTAGTTGCTAGTGTTCGTGGTCCTGGCGGTGGTTACCGTTTAGGTGCTGAAGCGAGCGACATCGCTGTCGGAACTGTAATTGCTGCAGTAGACGAATCAGTTGATGCAACTAAGTGTCACGGTCGAGCAGATTGCCAAGGTGGCAGTCGTTGTCTAACTCACACTCTATGGCGTGATTTAAGCTCCCGAATCAGCAGCTTCTTAAACGACATTACGCTCGGTGAGCTAATGAAAGATAACGAAGTTTTAGAAATTTCTGATCGTCAAGATATTGATCTTGCGGTTAATAATGGTTTTGCACATAAAAATACGAGCACTACAACGATTAGTGCAGCACCTCACGGTGTTAATGCCCGCTCTTAGCGGTCAGTTTTTACATTGGAGTAGAAAATGAAACTGCCTATTTACTTTGACTATTCAGCTACATGCCCAGTCGATCCACGAGTTGCTGAGAAAATGGTTCAGTGCATGACGATGGACGGTAACTTCGGTAACCCTGCATCTCGTTCACACCGTTACGGCTGGCAGGCAGAAGAAGCAGTAGATAATGCTCGTGAGCAAATTGCTGACCTACTAAATGCAGACCCACGTGAGATTGTTTTTACGTCAGGTGCTACAGAGTCAGATAACCTTGCGATTAAAGGTGCAGCGCACTTTTACGAGAAGAAAGGTAAGCACGTAATCACGTGCAAAACAGAACATAAAGCGGTTCTTGATCCATGTCGCCAACTAGAGCGTGAAGGTTTTGAGGTTACATATCTTGAGCCTGAAGCAAACGGCATCATTGATTTAGACAAGCTACAAGCAGCAATGCGTGAAGATACGGTTCTTGTTTCTATCATGCACGTAAACAACGAGATTGGTGTAATCCAAGATATCTCTGCAATCGGCGAATTATGTCGTTCACGCAAGATCATCTTCCACGTTGATGCGGCTCAGTCTGCGGGTAAAATCCCACTAGATGTAAAAGAGATGAAAGTTGACCTTATCTCTCTTTCTGCACACAAAGCATACGGCCCTAAAGGCATTGGTGCTTTGTACGTTCGTCGTAAGCCACGTATTCGTCTTGAAGCACAGATGCACGGTGGAGGTCACGAACGTGGTTTCCGTTCTGGTACGCTTGCTACTCACCAAATCGTGGGTATGGGTGAAGCTTTTGCTGTCGCTAAACAAGACATGCAGAAAGATTATGACCACGCACTAGCACTTCGCGAGCGTCTATTGAAAGGGGTTCAAGATCTAGAAGCAGTAACGGTAAATGGCGACTTAGATCAACGTGTACCACATAACCTAAACGTGAGCTTTGCTTTCGTTGAAGGTGAATCTCTGCTTATGTCTTTAAAAGACTTAGCGGTATCATCAGGTTCTGCATGTACATCAGCGAGTCTTGAGCCTTCATACGTTTTACGCGCTCTTGGCTTAAACGATGAACTGGCACACAGCTCAGTACGTTTTTCATTCGGCCGTTTCACTACGGAAGAAGAAATCGACTACGCGATTGCACAAATCCGTGTAGCAGTAAATAAATTACGCGACATGTCTCCTCTATGGGATATGTATAAAGAAGGGATTGATTTGAACACTGTTGAGTGGGCTCATCACTAATCTCACGGAAATAGAGGATTCGAGGTAACTATCATGGCATATAGCGAAAAAGTAATTGATCACTACGAAAACCCACGTAACGTAGGTTCGTTTGATAAAGAAGATCCAAGTGTAGGTAGCGGCATGGTTGGCGCACCAGCTTGTGGTGACGTAATGAAACTGCAAATCAAAGTATCTGCAGAAGGTATTATTGAAGACGCAAAATTCAAGACTTACGGTTGCGGTAGCGCAATCGCTTCTAGCTCACTAGTCACTGAGTGGGTTAAAGGTAAAAGTATTGATGAAGCAGCTGCTATTAAAAACTCTGAAATCGCAGAAGAGCTAGAGTTGCCACCAGTGAAAGTTCACTGTTCAATTCTTGCTGAAGATGCAATCAAAGCAGCGGTTGCGGATTACAAAAAGAAGCACTAATCGTTTCTACAACGTAATCACTTCAAAAAAGTAATATTTGGGAGCACCCTTTGTGCTCCCCCTGAGTTCTCAATTTATATAAAACACAAGGTTGTAGTATGGCCATCACCATGACAGATACGGCAGCAAGCCGAGTTCAAGCTTTCCTAGATAACCGAGGTAAAGGTATCGGGTTGCGCTTAGCGGTAAAAACTACTGGCTGTTCGGGTATGGCGTATGTACTGGAATTCGTTGACGAGCTCAACGAAGAAGACGAAGTGTTCGAGCATTCAGGTGTTAAGGTCATCATTGATCCAAAGAGCCTAGTTTACCTAGACGGTACTGAGCTTGATTACGTAAAAGAAGGCCTAAACGAAGGTTTTGAATTCAACAACCCTAACGCGAAAGGCGAATGTGGTTGTGGTGAGAGCTTCAATGTATAAACGCCTCAATCGTTGAGCGTTTATAATGAGCGAAGAATAAAATTAGGCTCTAAGTAAAGAGCCTAAACTTAGGACCACCGTTACATGAATCATTTCGAATTATTTGGGCTACCACTTCAGTTTCAACTGGATGGTAGCCTTCTTTCTTCTCAGTTTAGAGATCTGCAACGCCAATTCCACCCTGATAAATTTGCCACGGCTTCTGAGCGAGATCGCTTGCTGGCTGTGCAAAAAGCTGCGCAAATCAATGATGCGTACCAGGTGTTGAAAAATCCAGTCAGCCGCGCTGAATACCTGTTAGTTCAACATGGTGAGGATATTCGTGGTGAGCAGCAGACTATGCAAGATCCTATGTTCCTGATGGAGCAAATGGAATTGCGTGAAGAGCTGGAAGATATCGCCGACAGTTCTGATCCTGAAGATGCTTTGTTTGCATTTGAAGGAAAGGTTAGCAAAATGTATAAACAACAATTAAGCGCTATCCAACAAGAACTCGACAGCGAAGCTTGGTTAGAAGCTGCAGACCGAGTAAGAAAGCTTAAGTTTATTGCAAAATTAAAGAATGAAATCGAGTTAGTTGAAGATCGTTTGATCGGCTAGTTCGTATAACAAGGACACATCCATGGCACTACTTCAGATTGCAGAACCAGGGCAAAGCGCCGCTCCTCACCAGCACAAGCTTGCAGTGGGTATTGATTTAGGTACAACAAACTCATTGGTTGCGTCAGTGCGCAGTGGTGAGGCAAGCACGCTTGTTGATCAACAAGGTCGCAGTATTCTCCCTTCCGTTGTTCACTATCAGTCAGAGTCGTACACCACTGGTGATGAAGCGCGTGTAAATGCACAAACTGATCCTAAAAATACCATTATCTCAGTTAAGCGATTAATCGGTCGTTCACTGTCAGATATTCAACAGCGATACCCATCTCTGCCATATCAGTTTGAAGAAAGTGATAATGGCCTGCCTGTGATTAACACAGCGCAAGGAAATAAGAACCCAATTCAAGTATCTGCAGATATTCTTCGTGCACTCGGTCAACGTGCTGAGTCGACGTTAGGTGGTGAATTGGCTGGTGCCGTGATTACCGTCCCTGCGTACTTTGATGATGCACAACGTGCAGGTACCAAAGACGCAGCGCAACTTGCTGGTCTTCATGTGTTACGTCTTCTTAATGAACCGACTGCCGCTGCGATTGCTTACGGTTTGGATTCAGGTAAAGAAGGGGTAATTGCTGTTTATGACTTAGGTGGTGGTACGTTTGATATCTCTATCCTACGCCTATCTAAAGGTGTCTTCGAAGTTCTAGCTACGGGCGGTGACTCTGCATTAGGCGGCGACGACTTTGACCATTTAGTTGCGGATCATTTCCAAGAGAAAATGGGCTTATCGGAGCTAACTGCAGAGCAGAACCGTATTCTTCTAGACGCCGCAACAGAAGCTAAGATTGGCTTATCTGAAGCTGAAAGCGTTGAGGTTGAAGTACTAGGTTGGTCTGGTTCATTAACTCGTGAAGAGTTTGAAGAGATCATCAAACCGCTCGTTAAGAAAACACTGCTTTCATGCCGTCGTGCACTAAAAGATGCGGAAGTTGATGCAGATGAAGTTCTAGAAGTCGTGATGGTAGGTGGTTCAACTCGTACCTTACTTGTTCGTGAAATGGTCGGTGGCTTCTTTGGTCGTACTCCATTAACCAGTATTAACCCTGATGAAGTGGTTGCGATTGGCGCATCGATTCAAGCGGATATCTTAGTTGGCAACAAGCCTGACTCTGAGATGCTGCTATTGGATGTTATCCCTCTGTCACTGGGTATCGAAACCATGGGTGGCTTAGTCGAAAAGATCATCCCTCGTAATACCACGATCCCAGTTGCTCGTGCACAAGAGTTTACCACGTTCAAAGACGGTCAAACTGCAATGACAGTACACACCGTGCAAGGCGAGCGTGAGATGGTTGATGACTGTCGTTCACTGGCTCGATTTGCTCTGAAAGGCATCCCGCCGATGACTGCAGGTGCTGCTCATATTCGTGTTACTTACCAAGTGGATGCTGATGGCCTGCTATCGGTTACCGCAATGGAGAAGAGCACTGGCGTTCAAGCTGAAATCCAAGTTAAGCCTTCTTACGGTCTAAGCGACAACGAAGTGGCTAGCATGCTGAAAGATTCGATGACGTTTGCAAAAGAAGACATGCAAGCGCGTGCTCTTGCTGAGCAACGCGTAGAAGCGGATCGCGTTATCGAAGGCCTTATCGCTGCAATGCAAGCCGACGGTGACGAGCTACTTGATGAGCAAGGCAAACAACAACTTGTTCAAGCGATTGAAGCACTGATTGAAGTGCGTAATGGCGACAACGCTGATGCTATTGAACTAGAAATTAAGAATACCGACAAAGCGAGCCAAGACTTTGCTTCTCGTCGTATGGATAAATCAATTCGTGCTGCACTGTCAGGTCAGTCAGTCGATAATATTTAATAGTTAGAGAATAGATAAACATGCCAAAGATTATTGTTTTACCTCACGAAGATCTATGTCCAGAAGGCGCTGTTTTAGAAGCAAAAACTGGTGAGACGGTTCTTGATGTTGCACTGAAGGCCGGTATTGGTATTGAACACGCATGTGAGAAATCGTGCGCATGTACAACATGTCACGTTGTGATTCGTGAAGGTTTTGATTCTTTAGAAGAGAGTGATGATCTAGAAGACGACATGCTAGATAAAGCATGGGGCTTAGAGATGGAATCTCGCTTGGGTTGCCAAGCTAAAGTGGCTGATACGGATCTTGTTGTAGAGATTCCAAAGTACACGTTGAACCTGGCTTCTGAAGACCATTAAGAACCTGTTCTCAGTCATGGCTAATACAGCGATGACTGAGAGAGTTATTGCTTAGACAAACATACTAAGAAAACTGGCCTAGAATATAGATCATAAAGGTGACCAAGCGTCGCTGATAAATATAAGGAAGTGTTATGAGCTTGAAGTGGATTGATTCGCGAGATATCGCAATTGAGCTATGTGATTTGTACCCTGATACTGATCCTAAAACGGTACGTTTTACCGATCTGCATCAATGGGTGCTAGACCTTGAAGAGTTCGACGACGAGCCTAACCACTCGAATGAGAAAATCTTAGAGGCTATTATTTTGTGCTGGATGGATGAGATGGATTAATCCTCTTGTCTAATGATTTGGTCGCGGGTTGGTATCAGTCCAATATAAAACGCAGCCAAGTTAACAATTCTTACTAAAAAAAGCGGACCTTATGGTCCGTTTTTTTATCAAAATGACATTTTCCTCCTACATAATGCTAACATCAGTGCGCTAATAAAAAATAATCAGAATCACACACTCACAGTGGTTCATGACAAGGAGAAATCATGTCTACACAGATGTCAGTATTTTTAAGTCAAGAAGCTGCCCAGCCTCAGTGGGGAGCAAGAGCTATTTTATCGTTCTCAGAAGCGGGAGCGACAATTCACATTGGTGAAGGCCACGATCTAGGCGCAGTTCAACGTGCGGGTCGTACGCTTGACGGACAAGGTATCGCATTCGTTTCACTTCGTGGTGAAGGTTGGGATCTAGAAAGCGTTTGGGCTTTCTACCAAGGCTACCGTGGACCAAAGAAAAAGAATGCATTGGAATGGGATGCACTTTCAGAAGCCGATCAAACTGAGCTTGAAGCTCGTATTCGCGCAACTGACTGGACGCGTGACATTATCAATAAAACCGCTGAAGAAGTGGCACCTCGTCAACTTGCGACAATGGCTGCAGAATACATCAAGTCAGTGGCACCAGCGGGCACTGTTAAAGCGAAGATTGTTAAAGACAAGGATCTACTAACCGAAGGTTGGGAAGGCATCTACGCGGTAGGTCGTGGCTCTGAGCGTACATCAGCAATGCTGCAACTGGACTTCAACCCAACAGGCGATGAAAACGCACCTGTATTTGCCTGTTTAGTCGGTAAAGGTATTACGTTCGATTCGGGCGGTTACAGTATCAAGCCAGGCCAATTCATGACAGCGATGAAAGCTGACATGGGTGGCGCAGCAACGATTACTGGTGGTTTAGGTCTTGCGATTGAACGCGGTCTTAACAAGCGCATCAAGCTTATTCTATGTTGCGCAGAGAACATGATCTCTGGTCGCGCATTGAAGCTTGGCGATATCATTACCTACAAAAACGGTAAAACAGTTGAGATCATGAACACTGATGCGGAAGGTCGCTTAGTGCTAGCTGATGGCCTGATGTACGCAAGTGCACAAAGCCCTGAGCTGATCATCGACTGTGCAACGCTAACAGGCGCGGCTAAAAACGCATTAGGTAACGACTACCACGCACTATTAAGCTTCGATGATGAGTTGTCTCACCAAGCGCTAACAGCGGCAAACCAAGAGAAAGAAGGCTTATGGCCACTGCCTCTTGCTGATTTCCACCGTGGTATGTTGCCTTCAAACTTTGCTGATCTTTCAAACATCAGCACAGGCGATTACACACCGGGTGCAAGTACAGCAGCGGCATTCCTTTCTTACTTTGTAGATGATTACAAAAAAGGTTGGATTCATATGGATTGCGCGGGTACTTACCGTAAGTCAGCAAGTGACAAGTGGGCGGCAGGCGCAACGGGTATGGGCGTTCGCACACTGGCTCGTCTTCTTATCGACCAAGCAAAATAATAATAAGGGTGAGCGGTATTTTGTGCCGCTCATTCATAAAGCTCAGATCGAAAGATCTCAGTAATTTCAGTATTTAATAACAAAAAATGAAGTGAAGGAATCCCTATGGCTCTAGAAAGAACGTTCTCAATTGTTAAGCCGGATGCAGTTAAGCGTAACCTTGTTGGTGAAATCTACCACCGTATCGAAAAAGCAGGCCTAGAAATTATTGCTGCTAAAATGGTTCGTCTTACTGAAGAGCAAGCGAGTGGCTTCTACGCTGAACATGAAGGCAAAGAGTTCTTCCCAGCTCTTAAAGAGTTTATGACTTCTGGTCCTATCATGGTTCAAGTGCTTGAAGGCGAAAACGCTATCGCTCGTTACCGTGAACTTATGGGTAAAACAAACCCAGAAGAAGCGGCATGCGGTACTATCCGTGCTGACTACGCAATCAGCATGCGTTACAACTCAGTTCACGGCAGCGACAGCCCTGAGTCTGCAGCTCGCGAAATCGAATTCTTCTTCCCAGAATCTGAAATTTGCCCACGCCCAGCTCAATAATCGGCACTGCAAATTATTCTAAAGGCTTCACCTCGGTGAGGCCTTTTTTGTAAGTGGATTTTACGCTCTCGATAATCAATTTAGTCGTCATTCTCGAAAGCGACGAAGGAGCGTAATCGGGAATCTGTTTTTGTTATTGGA
>NZ_JBGOOD010000012.1:0-47882 GCF_041439475.1 Vibrio sp. 1S139 | reverse complement strand
GAGCAACCATCTCGTGGTAAATATTATCGAGCAATTGGTGATTATTTACGTCATTCTCGAAAGCGACGAAGGAGCGTAATCGGGAATCTGTTTTTGTTATTGGAGATTCCAGATACTTCGTTCCTCAGTTCTGGAATGACGGGGAACTTTGGAGCAACCATCTCGTGGTAAATATTATCGAGCAATTGGTGATTATTTACGTCATTCCCGAAAGCGACGAAGGAGTGTAATCGGGAATCTTTGTTTAAATTGGGTAATCTCAGGCCGATAAATACAATTGTTCAAATTTTAATCGCTTAAGTTTGAATGTCTTAATAAACACAGGGTTTTACAATGCTTGTTGAAGTTGCGTAAAGCCTGTACAATTCGCGCCCTTAATTATTGTTCCGTCATTGAGAGGCATCATGACCACAGCTAAAGTCAATCTACTCGATTTTGATCGTAAAGGTCTTCGTAAATTTTTCACAGAAGAACTGAATGAGAAAGCGTTTCGAGCAGAGCAAGTGATGAAGTGGATTTATCACTTCGGTGTCGATGACTTCGAACAAATGAATAACATCAACAAAAAGTTACGTGAGAAACTTCAACGTCGCTGTGAGATTGTTGCACCTGTTGTTTCTGAAGCTCAACACTCTTCAGATGGCACAATTAAATGGGCGATGAGCGTTGGCGACCAAGACGTTGAAACGGTATACATCCCAGATGGTGACCGTGCGACGCTATGTGTATCTTCACAGGTTGGTTGTGCACTTGAATGTAAGTTCTGTTCTACAGCTCAACAAGGCTTCAACCGTAACCTAAAAGTTTCAGAGATTGTTGGCCAAATCTGGCGTGCATCTCGCGAAATCGGCCTAGAAAAAGAAACCGGTCGTCGTCCAATTACTAACGTTGTAATGATGGGTATGGGCGAGCCTCTATTGAACATGAAGAACCTAATGCCATCATTAGAAATCATGCTTGATGATCTAGGTTTCGCACTGTCTAAGCGTCGTGTAACCGTATCAACTTCTGGTGTTGTTTCTGGCCTTGACCAAATGACAGACAACATCGATGTCGCATTGGCTATTTCTCTACATGCGCCAAACGATGCACTACGTAGCCAAATCATGCCGATCAACGACCGTTGGGATATCCAAGACTTCCTAGCATCTGTTCGTCGTTACATTGCATCTTCAAACGCTAACCGCGGTAAAGTAACGGTTGAGTACGTGCTATTGGATCATGTGAATGATGATATGGACCACGCACGTGAACTTGCAGAGCTAATGAAAGAGACGCCTTGTAAGATCAACTTGATTCCATTCAACCCTTACCCGGGTTCGCCTTATAAGAAGCCAAGCAACTCTCGTATTGATCGCTTCCAAAAAACGCTGATGGAATACAACTACACAGTAACCGTTCGTAAGACTCGTGGTGATGATATTGATGCCGCGTGTGGTCAGTTAGTCGGTGATGTGATTGATAGAACCAAACGTACCAAAATGATCAAAGCAGCCTCTGAAGCGAACTTGATTGCCGGTGGTGTGATTGAAGTAAAAGCGGTATAAAACGCGATTAGAACCTAAACAAGCCAGAAGTCCTACTTCTGGCTTGTTGCTTTTCTGGGGTACAGTTTTTGATTTTTTGGACTTCTTGCCCACGCTTTCTTACATTTTTCGTCAAATTTTGGACAAAACCATGAGCTGACGGTAAATTTTGTTTAAAGTGTTTTTGCCTTGTAATGGCATTAGCTTATGATTAACTAATCTTAAATTAATTTAAGTGCTCGCTTGCTACTGATCATCAATATGTCTATTTAGGTTGGCTACTTGATAAACTAGCTTCCTGAGAAGGTCATCCATAACAAATGAATGATGTTCGCCTTTAAGGGTTGATGATTTAGATAGCAGGAAAAATTCCACATAACGTGGGTTGTTAGATTGAGCTTAAACGACAATAAGAAAACGCTCTCCTCAACCTGCGATAATACTTTAGAAGTTCACTCTCTATGAACACAGAACAAGATACACAAACGCAAGAAACCGTAGCTCCAGCTTTGGAAGCGGGAACGCTGCTTAAGAACAAACGAGAATCTCTTGGTTTAACGCAAAAGCAGATTTCTGATCGCTTGAAACTTCGCGTTACGCTGATCCAACAAATTGAAGAAAACCAATTCGAGTCAGATCAAGTGGCGACGTTTATGCGTGGCTATATTCGTTCATACGCGAAATACGTCAATCTTGACGAAAAAGTCGTATTGAGTGCGCTGCATCATGCCGGTGATGCTCAGCATCAAGAGCAAGAAATGTTGAGCTTTTCTCGTAAGACCAAAACCGAGAAGCACAACAGCCGTATTATGATCCTGACTTGGAGTATTTTTGCGGTCATTGCGGGTATCTCCTCACTTTGGTGGTGGCAGAACCAACAACAAGACACCCTATCCCAATCTTTAGCGAATACTGAAAGCTCAGAAGAGCTAGCGGTAGAAGAATCACTTGCCCCTGAATTCACCTCTTTAGAAGTGATTGAAGCTGAACAAAACGAAGCGGGTGCTTCTGTTGTTGAAGGTACTGAAGGCCTTGCTGCAATAAGCGATGCGGAAGATACTTCAGGTGCTGTTACTCCAGCTGACGAAACTCCTGCACAGCAAGCAACAGAGACTGAACCAACTGCTGAAGTTACTGCTAATGCAGAAGCGGTTGAAGCAAGCACGGCTCCTGAAGCTGTGGCTAACGAGCTAGTCATGCAGTTCTCTGCTGATTGTTGGATCCAAGTGAAAGATGCTTCGGGCAAAACATTATCTACTGGCATTAAAAAAGCAGGCCAGACATTAAATCTTTCTGGAACTGCACCATATAAAGTGATTCTGGGTGCGCCTGAAGGCGTATCGATGACATTTGCAAGTGAACCTGTCGACCTTTCTGGGTATACTTCAGGCAAAGTAGCTAGAATAACCTTACCTTAGAGTTAATATGCAACACGAATCTCCTATTATTCGTCGCAAATCAACCCGTATTTATGTGGGTGATGTGCCGATCGGTGATGGTGCACCAATTGCTGTGCAATCCATGACCAACACAAGAACAACAGATGTAGCCGCGACCGTTGCTCAAATTAGAGCTCTGGAAAAAGTTGGCGCTGATATCGTTCGCGTATCTGTACCGACTATGGATGCAGCTGAAGCCTTTAAGCTAATCAAGCAGCAGGTCTCTGTTCCTTTGGTTGCTGATATTCACTTCGACTACCGTATCGCACTTAAAGTGGCGGAATACGGCGTTGACTGTCTGCGTATCAACCCAGGTAACATCGGTAACGAAAGCCGTATCCGCTCAGTTGTTGATTGTGCACGTGATATGAATATTCCGATTCGTATTGGTGTTAACGGCGGTTCTCTTGAGAAAGAGATCCAAGAGAAATACACAGAACCTACAGCAGAAGCGCTTGTTGAATCAGCAATGCGTCACGTAGATATCCTAGACCGTCTGAACTTTGATCAATTCAAAGTCAGCGTGAAGGCTTCTGATGTATTCCTAGCAGTCGGTTCTTACCGTTTGCTGGCTAAGCAGATTGATCAACCTCTTCACCTTGGCATTACCGAAGCGGGTGGTGCGCGTGCTGGCTCTGTGAAGTCAGCGGTAGGTTTAGGTATGCTTCTTTCTGAAGGTATCGGCGATACGCTGCGTATCTCGCTAGCGGCTGATCCGGTTGAAGAGATCAAAGTTGGCTTTGATATTCTTAAATCTTTGCGCATTCGTTCGCGTGGCATCAACTTCATTGCGTGCCCGAGCTGTTCTCGTCAAGAGTTCGATGTTATTAACACCGTTAATGCCCTTGAAGAACGCTTAGAAGACGTGATCACTCCAATGGACGTATCTATCATCGGTTGTGTGGTTAACGGCCCTGGTGAAGCTGAAGTGTCTCACTTAGGTTTAGCTGGTAGTGCACGTAAGAGTGCCTTCTACGAAGATGGTAAGCGTCAGAAAGAGCGCTTCGACAACGATGACCTTGTCGACAAACTTGAAGCTAAGATTCGTGCAAAAGCGTCAGTGCTTGATAAAGCAAATCGCATTGATGTAGAAAACTTAGAAGATTAATACAACGCGATGGGGTGTGATTGTCTATTCGCACTAACACCTGGTCGTGAGAAATTACGGAATAAATACTGTGGCTAAAAATATTCAAGCAATTCGAGGCATGAACGACTGCCTTCCAACTCAATCACCACTGTGGCAGAAAGTAGAAAGCGCAGTTAAAAACGTGGTGAGTGCATACGGTTACAACGAAGTACGTATGCCTATCGTTGAAGAAACAAACCTATTTAGCCGTGCAGTTGGTGAAGAGACAGACGTTGTTTCTAAAGAGATGTACACCTTTGACGACCGCAATGGCGATAGCCTAACGCTGCGTCCAGAAGGCACAGCAGGTTGTGTTCGTTCATGTATTCAAAACAGCCTTATCAACCGTGATGAACAGCGCCTATGGTACATGGGCCCTATGTTCCGTCACGAGCGTCCTCAAAAAGGTCGTTACCGTCAATTCCACCAATGTGGTGTTGAAGTGTTTGGCCTAGACGGTCCAGACGTTGACGCAGAACTTATCATGATGACAGCACGTCTATGGCGTGAGCTAGGCATCGACAAGCACGTTCGCCTAGAGCTGAACTCAATCGGTTCTCAAGAAGATCGCGTAAGCTACCGCACTGCGTTAGTGGCTTTCCTTGAGCAACACATTGATGTGCTTGACGAAGACTGCAAACGTCGCATGCACACTAACCCTCTACGTGTACTTGATACTAAGAACCCTGAGGTTCAAGCTATCTTAGGTGACGCACCTCGACTATCTGAATATCTAGGTGAAGAATCGAAGCAACATTTTGCTGGTTTGTGTGAACTTCTTGACGCTGTTGGTATCGAATACCAAGTTAATGAGCGTCTAGTACGTGGCCTAGATTACTACAACCGCACTGTATTTGAGTGGATCACAGACAGCCTTGGTGCTCAAGGTACAGTATGTGGCGGCGGTCGTTACGATGGTCTTGTTGAGCAACTAGGCGGCAAAGCAACCAATGCAGTTGGCTTCGCAATGGGTCTAGAGCGTCTGGTTCTGATGATGGAAACGCTAGAGCTAACAGAAGTTCGTCGTAGCGTTGATGTATACGTAGTTGCTGCTGGCGAAGGTACTATGATCGCGGGCATGCAGTTAGCGAATCAGTTACGCGACACCGTTGAAGGCGTGCGTGTAATGAACCACTTCGGTGGTGGTAACTTCAAGAAGCAATTCAAACGTGCTGACAAAGTAGGTGCTGTTGTGGCGCTGGTACTTGGTGAGAACGAAGTTGCTGACAATACAGTTGTGCTAAAAGATCTGGTTGGCGGCGAGCAAGAAACCGTGTCTCAAACGGAAGTTGCAGAGAAAGTTGCTGCGCTAATCTAATTAGCCATTGAGCAAACGCTCATAATGAATACTAACGTCAGCACTATGCTGGCGTTTAAAGAATTAAAGAGGACAGGAAGTGGAACTTTACGATAGCGAAGAGCAACAAGTTGAAGCCATTAAAGATTGGTGGAAAGAGAACGGTAAAGCCGTAATCTTTGGTGCGGTTATTGGTTTAGGTGGTCTATTTGGCTGGCGCTATTACCAAGATTCAGTAGTTGAAGCGCGTGAAGCAGCTTCAGAAAGCTACACCTCTGTAATTTCAGCTCTTGATGTTAAGGGTGTTGATGCTCAATCTGATATTCAAGCTTTCATCGACGCAAACAAAGATGCTGAGTACTCAGTACTTGCTGCTATGCAACTAGCAAAAGTACAAGTACAAGCAGGCGATCTAGCGGCGGCACTTGAACAGCTCGAGTGGGCAAAATCGGCAACTAAGGACGCGGCACTTGCGCCACTACTTACTTACCGTGTTGCACGTATTAAAGCTGAGCAAGGTGAATTTGACGCAGCACTGACTGATCTTGCTGCTATGACAGACGAATCTTGGAAAGGCCGTGTTGCTGAACTGCGTGGTGATATCTCACTTCGTAAAGGCGACACAGACGCAGCATACAGTGCTTACACAGAAGCACAGCAAGCTGTTGACGCTAGCCAAACGCTTCAAATCAAACTTGACGACCTAGCTAAATAAGGCGCTTTGAATGAAGAAGATGTTTCCAAAAGCGGCGTTGTGTGCGATTGCTCTTGGCCTACTAGCTGGCTGTGCGGGTGAAGAAGACACCGTAATCATGGCTCCAGTCCCAACGGTAAACAGCGAGTTCACTCCTAGTCAGGAATGGTCTACGTCGGTTGGTGATGGTGTTGGTCACTACTTTTCAAAACTAACGCCAGAATTGGCTTACGACAAAGTGTTTGTTGCAAGCCGTGAAGGTATGGTTAAAGCGCTTGATCCTGATACAGGTAAAGCGCTGTGGAAAGTCGATCTTGAGAAAGACGTATTGGCTCGTTTATCGGGTGGCTTAACGGCGGCTTACGGTAAAGTTTTTGTTGGTTCTGAAAATGGCGAAGTGATCGCACTGGAAGAATCGACCGGTGAAGAGCTGTGGCGTGTATCAGTCAATGGCGAGGTGCTTGCATCCCCAGCAACTGATAGCAACATGGTCATTGTTCATACCAGTCGCGGTATGTTGATCGCGTTAGATCAAGCAAGCGGTGAACAAAAATGGACCATCAGTACGGAAGTACCAAGCCTAACACTGCGTGGCGATAGCTCGCCTGTTGCAGTTTCTGGTGGTGTATTCTGGGGTACAGCAAATGGTCGTCTAGCTGCGGCTATCGTTGATCGTGGTCAGCTTATTTGGCAACAGCCAGTAGGCACACCAAAAGGTGCAACGGAAATTGATCGTTTGGTTGATGTTGATGCATCTCCAATTGTTCTTGGTGGCACCCTGTATACCGTAGGTATCAATGGTCAGCTGATTGCTATCGACCTTCGTTCTGGTAAGCCAATTTGGAAACGTAACTACTCATCAGCGATTGATTTAGCAAGTGATGGTAGCCGTTTGTTCGTTGTTACCGACAAAGACCATGTGGTTGCGGTTGATGCGCGTAGTGGTACTGAACTGTGGAGCACTCCATTGTTAGAAAACCGCTTACTGACAGCACCTGCTATTATTAATGGTTATGTAGTCGTGGGTGATACTGAAGGTTATCTGCACTGGTTGGATCGTTCATCGGGTGAGTTTGTTGCTCAACAGCTTGTCGATGATAGCGGCTTTGCGGTTGCACCAATTGAACTGCCTGAAGGCTACTTAGTGACGACTCGCAATGGCGATGTAAAGAAACTAACGATTAGCCAATAAAAGCGTGATATAATTCACAGTCGGCTCCTGGTTGGTAACAGCCAGGAGCCGTTTTGTTGTTAAAAATTAATAAACCGTGTGGTTATAGGTAAGAGTTTAAACTTGCGAACAAGTGCTTACCTATAACTACATTTAGAGAAGAAATTGTAGAGGTTGTTATGGTACCTGTTGTTGCTCTAGTAGGGCGTCCGAACGTAGGTAAATCTACGTTATTTAACCGATTGACTCGAACTCGTGATGCATTGGTTGCGGATTTCCCTGGCTTAACGCGTGACCGTAAATACGGTCATGCTCATTTTAGCGAGCATGACTTTATTGTTATTGACACTGGCGGTATCGACGGTACTGAAGAAGGTGTTGAAACTAAAATGGCTGAACAGTCGCTAGCGGCGATTGATGAAGCTGATGTCGTTCTATTTATGGTAGATGGCCGTGCGGGTCTAACACCTTCAGACGTGGCGATTGCTAAGCACCTACGTCAACTAGAAAAGCCTTCAATGCTAGTAGTAAACAAGGTTGATGGTATCGACCCTGATGCTGCAAGTGCTGACTTCTGGCAACTAGGTGTAGAAGATATGTACCAAATCGCTGCGGCGCATGGTCGTGGTGTTACTGCACTTATTGACCTTGCTCTTAACCCATTCGCAGAAGCGCTAAAAGCTGAGAATGGCGAAGTAAGCGACTTAACTGAGTTTGAAGACGAAGAAGAAGAGCAGGTTGAATTTACAGAAGAAGAAGCTGAAGCAGAATTCAAGCGTCTTCAAGATCAACCGATCAAACTAGCGATCATTGGCCGTCCTAACGTAGGTAAATCAACGCTAACGAACCGTATTCTTGGTGAAGAGCGTGTGGTTGTTTACGATATGCCAGGTACGACTCGTGACTCTATCTACATCCCAATGCAGCGTGACGAGCGTGAATACGTTCTAATCGATACTGCGGGTGTTCGTCGTCGTAAAAACATCAACGAAACGGTAGAGAAGTTCTCAGTGGTTAAAACACTGAAAGCGATTGAAGATGCTAACGTTGTATTGCTGCTTATCGATGCTCGCGAAAACATCTCTGATCAAGATCTAAGCTTGCTAGGCTTTGCGTTGAACGCTGGTCGTTCAATTGTTATTGCCGTAAACAAGTGGGATGGCCTAGATAACGACGTTAAAGAACGCGTTAAGAAAGAGCTAGACCGTCGCTTAGGCTTCGTTGATTTCGCACGTATTCACTTTATCTCTGCACTTCACGGTACAGGTGTTGGTCACTTGTTTGAGTCTGTACAAGAAGCTTACAAGTCAGCGACTACTCGTGTTGGTACTTCTGTGCTAACTCGTATCATGAAGATGGCGACTGATGATCACCAACCGCCTATGGTTCGTGGCCGTCGTGTGAAACTGAAATACGCGCACGCTGGTGGCTACAACCCACCGATTATCGTTATCCACGGCAACCAAATTCGTAACTTGCCAGATTCATACAAACGATTCTTGATGAACTACTACCGTCGTTCACTAGAAATCATGGGTACACCTATTCGCATTCAATTCCAGAACAGCGAGAACCCATTTGAAGCTAAGACTAACAAGCTGACAATTTCTCAAGAACGTAAACGTAAACGTATGATGAGCATGGTTAAAGGTCGTAAGTAAACCTTTCCAATAGATTTGATACCCGAGCCTGTCTCGGGTATTTTTTTAAGCAAAATTCACGTTAAGCCATAACAATACGTTTTTATCATCATGGCTCAACGAATCAGACTAGATTCCAGAAGAAGAACGATATGACTACTAGCGATTTGATTACACCTGTGTCAGCAATCACACCAACTATCACTCAATTTTGTCATCAGGCTTGGCAGCTCAATGCTAAAGCGCAGTACGTTGAAAGCGATGACAGCAAAACTTACCTGATCACCGACGTGACACCCTTCCACCCAGTGAGTCACATTTGGCCAGATCACCCTGCAGACCAAGGCTTTGTGAGTGTTGGTGACGTGCTATATCCAGTTGAAGACTGCCTTGTTGGTGCTATAGAACAATCTACTGGCAAGCTTCATATCGCAGCAGATATCCCTGTTAAGCGTGATACGGAAGGGTGGGCGTTTGTTGTTGTCCACCAGCTACCTACATCTGTTTCTATGATTAAGGTTAACGACGAAGTCGTGTTGTCGGTTGATAAAGAGTACCAAGCCAGTTTGAGCCGTGGTCACAGTGCTGGCCACATCGCTTTCCTAGCTTTGAATAAAGTATTGGCTGAGCGCTACTGGCGTAAAGATGCGGATAGAAAAGATCCGCTTGGCAGTTACGACTTCAATAGCTACGCACAAGTGACGAGCTTTGTGACTCCAGAGCTGTGTTCCGATAAGTATCGTTTAGGCAAAACCCTCAAGAAGCGCGGTTTGAACGTTGCAGATATGCTAGCAAGTCTTGATGACATCGAAGCTGATATCAACCAAATGATTGCGGGCTGGTTTGCAGAGCCGACGCCAGTTGCAATGCGACTGGAAGGCGAAGCATTAACAGACTCTCGCTATTGGGAATGGCAGTTGGATGCCGACACTTTAGTGTCTATTCCGTGTGGTGGTACTCACATTGAGAACACCTCAGAACTTAAGGCATTATCCGTTAAGTTAACCCAGTTAGATGACCAGCATATTGAAATGCTGACGCATGTAATTCGATGATCTAGACTACAGATCGAAATGGCTTGTGCTGTTTGTTTTGTTTTTGCATGTAACTTTTAATATAAATGACTGTTTAAAATTGAAATGCAGCACATGTAACTTATGCTTTCGGTGTGTGGTGATATAAATATTCTTTTTGGGGTAGATCGCTGATCAAAATAGATAAAGCGAAAGATCAACCTATGATCTTCGATTGTGTGTCGTACTAATTTAGTGTGCTATTATTAACCAATAACAAGCTTGCATAAGAACAAGCTGTACCCGATTACACAATTGAAAGCCTTAGTGAATGGAACAACAATTTTTATTAGAAGGTCATCGAGCCGTCAATAGTTTGCTGCGGAAGCTTGCGCTTGGGATGGAGCGCAAAGATTTAAATCACAAGATTATTCAGCTTACCGAGCAGCGCATGGCTTCAATTTTACTGCTCAACTCAGAGTCTAAACGTTACACCTTGAGTATGCCCCAAACCTGCCTGATTTTTACAATCAACAGATTGAAGGGATAGGAATTGGTGCGGGGATAGGCTCTTGTGGCGAGGCAGCTGCGCTTAAGAAAGCAGTGATGGTCTCCAACATAAATGCACACCCAAACTGGGCACCTTTTCTGGTCTTAACCAATCAAGCGAATTTACATGCCTGTTGGTCGGTCCCCATTATCTCGTCGCGCGGTAATGTGTTGGGTACCTTCGCTATTTATAGCCAGTACATCTCTGAACCACATGAATTTGAGCTCGAGATCTTAGAGCTACTGGCTTCCCTGTATTCGGTAGCACTAGAGAAGTTTGAGCTGGAGAACCAGCTAAACTTTTTCGCTAATCGAGATTCTTTAACCCATTGCTTGAATCGTCGCGCATTGTTTAATGAAGCGGAGAAAGTGTTGGCCAAGCGATGCTTTTCTGAAAAGGTGATGGCGTGTTTGTTTGTTGATGTCGATAAGTTCAAATCGATAAATGATACCTATGGCCACAGTTTCGGTGACGATGTGCTGTTGGCGGTTGCCGAAGTTCTTGATGAGGCAACCACAGCATGTGCCAAGATAGGCCGTTATGGTGGCGATGAGTTTGTGGTGTTCTCTTGCTTTGATGATCAAGAAAGCGTTGTTAGCTTCTACCACAGCTTAGAGAAAGCACTGCAACAAGCGCTTTATATCAATGATGTGCAGTTCTCAGTGAGTGTTGGGTTGTCTTGTGACAAAGATCCTCAAGGATTAGACCAGTTGATCGCACAAGCTGATAAGAACATGTACCAAATCAAGCAAGCGAAGTCTCAGCGGTAGTAGATTGTAAAAATAGTAGTGAATTAGGAAATGCTAATGAGTGAAAATATCTGCCCTAAGTGCCAGTCTGAGCTAGCTTGGGATGGCAAGTATCATTGTGAAAGTTGTCAGGCTCACTTTACTAAAGTTGGGTTTTGCCCTGAGTGCAGCAGCCAACTTGAGAAGCTTCAAGCCTGTGGTGCGGCGAGCTATTTTTGCAACGGTGATTGCAACGAGTTGAAATCAAAGTCGAGAGTAAAATTCGAATTTCAACCTGCGGAATAGCCTTAAACTACATGGTTTGAACGACCATCGGTGATGTTATACCAGAGACTCAATACTAAAGTGTTGGGTCTTTTTTGTATCTGAAGAACAGTAATGTGTCATCTTGGTTCATTCCCACCGTCACTGCACCAGTATGAAACATAGTTACATGATTGCTATGCACTCTATTGGTGTGATTTTCTTTTAAATTCTATTAATACAATTACTTATAAATAATTTCATTGGTTTATAAGTTTGGCACTCTTCTTGTAACTCTGTAATTGAATAACAAAAATACAATTATGGAGTAATATCATGAACAAGGTGTTCAATTTATCGCTAGCTGCACTGTGTACAACACTTTCATTTTCTTCTGCAACAGTGTTTGCTGCTGATGAGACCATCAAGGTCGGTGTTCTACACTCACTCTCTGGCACCATGGCGATCAGTGAGACAACGCTAAAAGATACCGTGCTAATGCTAATGCTAATGCTAATGCTCATCGAAGAGCAGAACAAAAAGGGCGGTTTGCTTGGTAAGAAGCTAGAGCCTGTCGTGGTTGACCCTGCGTCAAACTGGCCGCTATTTGCTGAGAAAGCGCGTGAGCTTATCGAAAAAGAGAAAGTGGATGTGGTGTTCGGTGGTTGGACGTCGGTATCACGTAAATCCATGCTACCTGTCTTTGAAGAACTCAACAGCATCCTTTTCTACCCAGTACAGTATGAAGGTGAAGAGTCTTCTAAAAACGTTTTCTACACCGGTGCCGCGCCAAACCAACAAGCGATCCCAGCAGTGGATTACTTGATGGAAGAGCTTGAAGTCGAGCGCTGGGTACTTGCAGGTACCGATTACGTTTATCCACGTACAACCAATAAGATCTTAGAAGCCTACCTAAAAGATAAAGGTGTCGCAGAAGAAGACATAATGATCAACTACACGCCATTTGGTCACTCTGATTGGCAATCTATCGTTTCAGACATCAAAAAGTTCGGTGAAGCTGGCAAGAAAACCGCTGTGGTTTCTACTGTAAACGGCGATGCGAACGTACCTTTCTATAAAGAGCTAGGCGCTCAAGGCATTTCATCTGAAGACATCCCAGTTATTGCATTCTCTGTTGGTGAAGAAGAACTGTCAGGCATGGACACAGAACCATTGGTTGGTCATCTAGCGGCATGGAACTACTTCATGAGTGTTGATACTGAAGCTAATGAAGAGTTCGTTGAAACGTGGCAGTCGTTCATCAAGAGTGAAAAGCGTGTCACCAATGACCCAATGGAAGCGCACTATGTTGGCTTCAATATGTGGGCTCAAGCGGTCACTAATGCGGGCACAACCGATCCTGAATCTGTGCAAGATGCCTTGATTGGCGTGTCTGTACCTAACCTTTCTGGCGGCTACTCTACCATGCTGCCAAACCACCACATTACTAAACCAGTCCTGATCGGTGAAATCCAAGACGATGGTCAATTCGATATCGTTTGGGAAACCACTGGACTAGTGGCGGGTGATGCTTGGTCGAGTTACTTACCTGAATCGGCAAAACTGTTCTCTAGCTGGTCGAAGCCATTCTCATGGGGTGCGTTTAACGTCGAAACGAAGAAGTGTTCTGGCGGTAACTAGATCGTCAATTCAGGAATATTGAGCCTTCCGGTTTGGGAAGAACGCGTCTGTTTAACGGGCGAAGCGAACGGAAGGCTCATCGTTTCAGGTAACAACCACTATCCACACATCCTCCAAGTAAAAATAACAATATCTAACTTGGTTGGTTAAGGAAGCAGGGATGAAAAACGTATTAAACGTATTTAAAGTGCTGTTGCTCATGGCAGTCAGTGCTCAGTTGGCTTTTGCTGGAATAACGGATGAAGCTAGCTTTACCAAGGCGCTAGTTGGTAAGAAAACATCGGATAAAGAATTAGCTATCGATTGGGTGATTGAGACGCAAACGGGAGACGTGTCGAAAGCTATTTTAGATGGCTGGTTAAACGGAAACCTTTACTACTTCAATGAGAAACAGAGCGAGCAGTACAAACAGCTCTACCTCATTCAAAGTATCAAAACAGCGACGTCAGCTCAGTCAGTATGGGATGATTCAACGCTTAATATCGAGAATGCGAGACAGTTTAAAAAGGTTCGTGTGAATAACAAACTTCGCGAGATATTACGCGGGGAAATAGCCTCGATTGGACTGAACAGCGGCAACCCTGATGTGCGTTATAAGGCGGTTTTGGATTTGTTAGGAACCAAAGACGCTGACATTATCGAACGACTAACTGAACTCAGAGCCAATGAATCAGATGGCAAAGTAGCTGAGCTAATGGATTTGTCGTTAGCGATTGCCACTTCTCTTAATAACAGTGCCACCATTGAAGATCGTGTGGCTTCAATTGAACGAGTTGGTGACTTCAAACACTCGGTGGTTCTGAAAACACTGAATCAACTGTTAAACACTGAGCAAGATCCAAGCATTACCGCTGCAGCAGAACGTGCGATGGATAGCTATCAACAAAGCCAAGCACTCTATTCGGGTGTAGAAACCGTATTCTTCGGTTTGAGCTTAGGCTCGGTATTGGTACTGGCAGGCATTGGCTTAGCGATTACCTTTGGTGTGATGGGCGTTATCAACATGGCTCATGGCGAGCTGATCATGATTGGCGCTTACACCACCTGCGTATTGCAGTTGTTGATGCCGAATCATATTGGCCTAGCGCTGATACTTTCCATTCCAGCGGCATTCATTGTTTCTGGCTTAGTGGGCATTGCGATTGAGCGAAGTGTGATTCGTCATCTTTATGGTCGCCCATTGGAAACCTTACTCGCGACCTTTGGTATTAGCTTAATCTTGCAGCAGGCTGTTCGCTCGATTTTCTCTCCTTTGAACCGCTCAGTGAGCACGCCTGAATGGATGTCTGGCGCACTTCAATTGAACCCAATGTTGTCCCTGACTTACAACCGACTTTATATCATTCTCTTCTGTGGTTTGGTATTTATGGGCTTATTAATGGTTCTGAAAAAGACACCACTAGGTTTGCAGGTTCGTGCGGTTTCTCAAAACCGTGGCATGGCTCGTGCGATGGGTATTCGTTCAGAGCGAGTTGATGCGATGACCTTCGGTTTAGGCTCTGGCGTTGCGGGTGTTGCAGGCGTGGCACTGTCTCAACTGACCAACGTTGGCCCTAATATGGGACAGGCGTACATCATCGACTCATTCATGGTGGTGGTATTCGGCGGTGTTGGCAACCTATGGGGCACGCTAGTCGCAGGCTTAAGCCTTGGTCTGTTCAATAAAATTTTAGAACCATGGGCTGGTGCGGTTCTCGCCAAGATTCTGGTACTGGTTTTCATCATTCTATTTATTCAAAAACGCCCACGCGGACTCTTCCCGCAACGTGGTCGTGCGGCTGAAGGTTAAGGACAACATCATGCAGTCAAAATCATTTGTACTTTCGGCAATGCGTGGTGACAAAGGTGGCCAACTGACCATCCTTGCCATTCTTGCGGCCGTTATTCTTATCCCACTGGCTAACACCATGTTACCAAGTGGACACCCGCTCCATGTCGAGACTTTCACTATCTCATTAATGGGCAAATACTTGAGCTACGCAATGTTGGCGTTGGCGCTCGATCTGGTGTGGGGCTATCTCGGAATCTTGAGCCTCGGCCACGGTGCTTTCTTTGCGCTTGGTGGTTATGCGATGGGCATGTACTTGATGCGCCAGATTGGTGACCGTGGGGTTTATGGTGATCCAGTCCTGCCTGACTTTATGGTGTTCCTTGATTGGTCTGCGTTGCCGTGGTTCTGGCAGGGTTTTGATCAGATCTGGTTCGCCTGCTTGATGGTGGTGCTAGTGCCGGGCGCGTTGGCTTACTTGTTTGGTTATCTGGCTTTTCGCTCTCGCGTGTCAGGGGTTTACCTTTCTATCATGACTCAGGCGTTAACTTACGCATTGATGCTGGCATTTTTCCGCAACGAGATGGGCTTTGGTGGTAACAACGGACTGACGGATTTCAAAGACATCATCGGTCTGAGCTTGCAGAGTGATGCGGTCAAGATAGGTCTGTTTGTCGCGACTGGCATTGCGCTTATTCTCAGCTACATTGCTTGTCGCATGGTGGTGACCAGTCGATTAGGTCGTGTGGCACTAGCGATTCGAGATACAGAGTCACGTACTCGCTTTATGGGCTACGACGTCGATGGCATCAAGCTGTGGGTCTTCGTTCTTTCAGCGGTTATCGCGGGTATTGCTGGGGCTTTATATGTCCCTCAAGTTGGCATCATTAACCCAGGTGAATTTGCTCCGCTCAACTCGATTGAGATTGTGGTTTGGGTAGCCTTAGGCGGTCGTGCCACTCTGTTTGGTGCCATTGTTGGGGCATTGATCATCAACTACGCCAAGAGTTGGTTTACGGTTGAGTTCCCAGAGGTGTGGTTATTTGCTCTGGGTGGACTATTCGTTCTCTCGACCATGTACTTCCCACAAGGTGTGATTGGCTTTGTCAGTGAAAAATGGCAGCAGCTACGCAAGGCATCAAATGGGAAAAACCAAGATGAAGATAAGGATGATCAGCACAAAGCCAAGGAGGTGATCGCATGACCACATTTAATAGCGTAAAGGAATCGGTTCAGGCGTTCACTCGTCGAGACCAAGTCTTTGATTACCTTAAACCTGATATTCACCCCGCTATCGATACTCGCCACAACGTGCTGTTGTATGTGGAAGGCGTCAACAAAAGCTTCGATGGTTTCCAAGCGATAAACGATCTGAACCTCTACATCAATGAAGGAGAGCTTCGCTGCATCATAGGCCCTAATGGCGCAGGTAAAACCACCATGATGGACATCATCACAGGTAAAACTAAGCCAGATACTGGCGAGGTGTGGTTGGGTTCGAACATCAACTTATTGAAGATGAACGAAGCCGAAATCGCCAATGCAGGCGTTGGGCGTAAATTCCAAAAACCGACCGTGATAGAGTGTTTAACCGTGTGGCAGAACCTTGAATTAGCCATGGCCGGTGACCGTTCAGTGTGGGCGACGTTCACTGCGGTGATGTCTGGTGAACAGAAAGACAAATTGACCTCGGTACTTGAGCTGATTCATTTAAAAGACGAAGCGGCTAACTTGGCAGGTAACCTGTCTCACGGTCAGAAACAGTGGTTAGAGATAGGCATGTTATTGATGCAAAACCCTAGGCTATTGTTGGTGGATGAACCCGTTGCAGGGATGACTCACCAAGAGATGGACCGTACCTCTGAGTTACTTAACTCACTGGCAGGCAAGCACTCAGTGGTCGTGGTTGAACACGATATGGATTTCGTTCGTTCGATTGCTAGCCATGTCACCGTGCTTCATCAAGGTCACGTGTTGGCTGAAGGCACTATGGATCAAGTGCAGGCTCACCCTGAAGTTAAACAAGTTTATCTCGGAGAATAGGATGTTAGAGGTTAAATCAGTTAATCAATATTACGGTGAGAGCCACACGCTGTGGGATTTGGACATGCAGATCCCGGAAGGCAAGTGCACAGTGTTAATGGGACGAAACGGTGTCGGTAAAACGACGTTGCTGCAATGCATCATGGGGTTGGTTAAGGTCGAGAGCGGTGACATTTCGTTATCGGGTGAGTCGCTTTTGAAAACCGATGCGGAAGAGCGTGCTCGCCAAGGTATCGGTTATGTGCCGCAAGGCCGTCAGATCTTTCCGATGCTTACCGTTCAAGAAAACCTAGAAGTCGGCTTGCCGATTCGCGAAAAGGGCGACCGTAAGATCCCTGAGTTCATCTTCGATATATTCCCAGTATTAAAAGAGATGCTGCATCGTCGCGGTGGTGACTTATCTGGTGGTCAGCAACAACAACTCGCGATTGGGCGTGCGCTGGTGGTCAATCCAAAACTGTTGATCTTGGATGAACCGACAGAAGGTATTCAGCCCAATATCGTGCAAGAGATTGGTGACATCATTCGCATGCTCAACGAGAAGATGGGACTCACAGTACTGCTTGTTGAGCAGAAGCTGCCATTTGCGAGAAAGGTCGGTGACCGATTTTGCATTATCGACCGTGGTCGTCAGGTAGCTGAAGGTGAAATGAAAGGGCTCAATGAGTCCTTGATTAAGGAGTACCTAACCGTATGAGCTCTCTATATTCTTCGAGTGAAGCAATAAATGCTTCTTTAGCGGGAGTGTTGTCTCTGAATGAGACCATCGAACAAGATATTCGAGACGGTTGGCAGGCGAGCTTAAACCTCACCTTTGTCGACCGTGGTGATAAAACCGTATTAAAGAATCGTCAGCAGTCTGGTCCGCTTGCTGTGCAACGCCCCTTGTATCCTGATGGGGAAACGTGTCACACCTACTTACTCCATCCCCCCGGCGGAGTGGTAGGTGGTGACACTCTCAATATTGAAGCGACCATCGAAAGCGGTGCGCATGCGTTGATCACCACACCCGGTGCGACCAAGTTTTATCGCTCAAACAACAAGTACGCCAAGCAGAAGCAGACCCTACGAGTGAAGAAAGGTGCACGCTTGGAATGGATGCCGCAAGAGAACATCTTTTTCCCGAATGCACACGTTCGTTTAGATACTGAAATTCGCCTAGAAAAGGGCGCACAGTTTTGGGGTTGGGAGATGCACTGTTTTGGACGCCCTGCACAGAATGAGGGATTCGAGCATGGTCACCTCGTTGGGAAAACAGAAATCTATCTTGATAATCAAAGGCTTCTGACTGAAGGTTTTAATTTTCACGGTGGCGATAAGTTAATGATAAATATGGGGTTACTTGATTATTCAATGATGGGAACCTTTTATATTACTTCAAATGAGAAGCAAGATTTAGAGTTGGTACAGAGCTTGCTCTTATCTATTACACAGCAAGCTTCACAGCAATCAGTTACATCAAAAACGTCGAGTGAACCCACATTAATATTGGGTGCGACTCAGATAGAAGGATTGATTGTGGTGCGAGCCTTGGGTAATTGGAGTGAAGACATCCTCCAGGCCTTTGGTCAGATTTGGCAAGCAACTCGCTCTCATTTATGTGGTACGACTCCTGATTTACCAAGGATTTGGGCGACTTAGCGATTAGCCCTTTTTGTACCTAGGGTGACTTCCGACCCTAGGTACATTTTTTCAAGCTTGCTGTGATTGAATCCCACTTACTGCTCATGTGTTTTTGAGCACTAAGAAAACAACACTAACAGCGGGCGGCTAAATGGAATTAACACCAAGAGAAAAAGATAAGCTACTTATCTTCTGCGCAGGAATGCTGGCACAGCAGCGCAAACAAAAAGGCTTAAAACTCAACTACCCAGAATCTATTGCACTGATCAGCAGTGCCATTCTCGAAGGTGCCCGCGAGGGTAAAACCGTTTCAGAATTAATGGATTTTGGGCGCACACTGCTTACTGTCGACGACGTTATGGAGGGGATCCCTTCCATGATCCCTGATGTACAAGTCGAAGCCACTTTTCCTGATGGCACCAAGCTGGTGACCGTTCATGAACCTATCGTGTAGGGAGAAGTAATATGGCTGGTTCCACAAAACAATACTCAGGATTCGTTCCCGGAAAAGTCGAAACCGCACCGGGTGACATCACTCTCAATGAAGGCCGCGACACAACGTCCGTTAAGGTACAGAACATTGGCGATCGTCCTGTCCAAATTGGCTCTCATTACCACTTCTATGAAGCAAACCCTTCGCTGATCTTTGACCGAGAAGCCACTAAAGGTTTTCGACTCAATATTCCTGCTGGTACTGCAACCCGCTTTGAGCCGGGTCAGTCGCGCAGCGTCGAGTTAGTGCGTTACGCCGGTAAGTTAGAGATCTATGGCTTCCAAGGAAAGGTGATGGGCAAGCTCTAAGCGCTCCCACGGAATAATGAAAATAACAAAGGATTGAACATGGCGACGATATCCAGACAGGCTTATGCCGAAATGTTTGGGCCAACAGTCGGTGACCGAGTGCGTCTTGCTGACACTGATTTATGGCTAGAAGTTGAAAAGGATTACACCGTATACGGCGACGAAGTGAAGTTCGGCGGCGGTAAAGTTATCCGTGATGGACAAGGGCAAAGCCAGCGTCCAAGTGCCGAAACTCCAGATTTGGTGATCACCAATGCGATTGTGTTGGATTACTGGGGCATCGTAAAGGCCGATGTCGCAGTCAAAGACGGCCGCGTTCAGGCATTGGGTAAAGCGGGCAACCCTGATGTTCAGCCGGGCGTTGATATTGTGATTGGCCCGGGCACGGAAATTTTAGCCGGCGAAGGTTCAATTCTGACTGCTGGTGGCATTGATTCACACATCCACTTTATCTGCCCACAACAGATTGAAGAAGCACTGGCGTCAGGTGTCACAACCATGATTGGCGGTGGCACGGGGCCAAACACAGGTACTAACGCGACCACATGCACGCCGGGGCCTTGGAACATGCACCGCATGTTGGAGTCACTCGATCAATTCCCGATGAACTTTGGTTTGTTAGGCAAAGGCAATGCCAGTCAGCCAGAAGCTCTACGCGAACAAGTAGCGGCAGGTGCTGTGGGTTTGAAGTTGCACGAAGACTGGGGAACCACACCCGCTTCAATCGATACCTGCTTGAGCGTTGCCGATGAAATGGACGTACAAGTCGCGATTCATACCGACACTCTGAATGAATCTGGTTTTGTTGAATCGACACTTGGCGCAATCGGTGATCGCGTGATTCATACCTATCACACCGAAGGTGCGGGCGGTGGTCATGCTCCCGATATTATTCGTGCTGCAGGTGAGCCGAACGTTTTGCCCTCCTCAACCAATCCAACACGCCCTTACACCATCAATACCGTCGATGAGCATTTGGATATGTTGATGGTGTGTCATCACCTTTCACCATCGATTGCTGAAGATGTCGCGTTCGCCGAATCGCGTATTCGCCGTGAAACCATTGCCGCAGAAGACATTCTTCATGACTTAGGCGCGTTCTCGATGATCGCTTCGGATTCACAAGCTATGGGGCGAGTGGGTGAAGTAATAACTCGAACTTGGCAAACCGCACACAAGATGAAAGTTCAGCGCGGTAGCCTAAAAGAAGATTCAGACTACAGCGATAACTTCCGATTAAGACGCTATGTCGCTAAGTACACCATCAACCCAGCGATCACTCATGGTATGTCTCATGAAATCGGTTCGATCGAAGCCGGGAAATTAGCTGACCTAGTTCTATGGAAGCCAGCCTTCTTTGGCGTGAAACCAAGCGTGATTTTGAAAGGCGGCATGATCGCCATGGCGCCGATGGGTGACCCAAACGCTTCAATCCCAACCCCTCAGCCAGTTCACTACCGTTCAATGTTTGGTAGCTACGGCAAGGCATGTCAAAACACATCAATGTTGTTTGTTTCTAAGGAAGCCAAGGCGCAGAACATTGATAAGCAATTGGGTTTGCAGAGCTTGATTGGTGTTGTGAGCAACTGCCGAAATATCAGCAAAGCCGACATGAAGCTCAACGATTGGATGCCGAAGATTGAGGTGGATTCTCAGACGTATCAAGTACGCGCCGATGGTGAATTGCTAACTTGTGAGCCTGCTGAAGAACTACCAATGGCACAACGGTATTTTCTATTTTAAGAGCTCGGTTGAAGGCTCTTATTTTAAGGCTTAGCTGAGGGCTCTTTGACTGAAGACTCTTATTTTAGTCCTTTAGCTGAAGCTCCAATTTTAAACCTTGGCTGAAGGCTCTTATTTTGAACGTTATAAATCTCACAAGGAGATTGAGGTAATAGCATGATTGAACTGACTCAACTGAAGACTCAAATACAAAATGCACCGGACGGCTATTTGAGCCTGCCGATCGATAGCCGCATTAAAAGCCGCCTTAAGGTGATGCTCGATGACGGGCGCAATGCCGGGCTGTTTCTACCACGAGGTCATATCTTGCGTGGTGGCGAACAACTCTCAAGTGAATGCGGTTTAGTCGTAGAAGTGAAAGCGGCACCAGAAACCGTTTCGACTGTTTACTGTGAAGACTTGCTCCTGTTAACGCGAGTGGCGTATCACCTTGGTAACCGTCATGTTCCACTGCAAGTGGAAGCGGGTTGGGTTCGTTATCAACACGACCATGTTTTAGATGAAATGGTTGAAGGCTTAGGCGCGAAAGTGACTACCGAGAAACAACCGTTTGAACCAGAAGGCGGTGCTTATGGCGGTCGCTCTGGTGGACATCATCACCATCATTAATCGAGTCATTGATGACTCACTAAACGATTTATATAACAACAAATATTAATAACTATAAACGCAAGGAACTCGCGATGAACTTTAAAACAGCTGCAGGCTTATGCACTTTCACAATAGCTTCTCTAACAACATCAACGATGGCTTTCGCTCACCCAGGACATGGGGCGCATTCAGTTCATGAGTCTCACTCGTTTATGTCTGGCTTAACTCACCCTGTGACTGGCATGGATCATCTGATCATGCTGATCGCTTTCGGTTTGTTAATCGGCGCACTGTCATTTTCAACCAAGATAAAAGCCGCTCTGATTGGCGGCGGGTTGGCGTCTTTGGTGGTCGGACTCATCGCAGGCCAAGCCTTAGGTTTCTCTGTGATTGTTGAGCCTGCCATTATCGCTTCTCTGTTTGTCGTCAGCTTATGTTTATGGCATGTATTCTCACCATCAACCAAGCGTATAAACAGCGTATTAGTTGCTTCGATTGCTATGTTGTTCTTCCATGGTTACGCACACGGCGTTGAAGCCGCGAGCAACCTGACTCAGTTCGCAACAGGCATGAGTATCAGTGCTTTGGCTCTGATGGTTATCGGTACTTTTGTTGGTCGCGCGGTTTACTCTAAATGGTTGTCAGTCGGCGTGGCTTCAGCAAGCGCACTATTGCTGTTAGGCGCGTAGGCTCTCGAACTTATTTGATTCTGGAAGACTGAGGGCACGATTATGACCACAACAGAAAATGTAGCCGTCTATCGTCTGTTTCAATTGATCAGTCCATCGTTGCCGATTGGTGGGTTCACTTATTCGCAAGGCTTAGAGCTAGCGGTTGAAGCGGGGTGGGTGAGCGATCGCAACAGCATGGAACGGTGGCTTAATACCATCGTCAGTTCCAGTGTCGCAACTTTGGAATTACCTATCTTAGAGCGTCTTTATCACGCGCTAGAAAAGGGTGAAATCGATGAGATTGAGCATTGGTGTAACTACTTATATTCAAGCCGTGAAACCAGTGAATTGCGAGCGGAAGAAAAGCAGCGTGGGCATGCATTGAACACCTTGTTGAAGCGCTTGGATATCGATATTTCGCTGGTGGATTCTGTTGATAGTCATCCAAACCAATTGTTGGGCATGTGTATGGCGGCTCAGCATTGGGGTATTGATTTAGAGAGCCTCAAGCAGGGTTATTTATGGAGTTGGCTTGAAAACATCGTTACCGCAGGGGTCAAGTTAGTGCCTTTAGGTCAAACCGATGGTCAGTTGACACTGATTAATATCACCAATACGTTTCCCGAGATCATTGAGAAAGCACGCACGATAGAAGATTGGATGATAGGGAGCTTTTCGCCTTCGATGGCATTAGCGAGTTCACTGCACGAAACACAATACACACGACTATTTCGTTCGTAGCGGTTAGCGCGAACGATGTAGCAAAAAGAATATAAGGAAGTAGACAATGGAAAGTTATAAGCAACCACTTCGAATTGGTATTGGCGGCCCGGTAGGGTCTGGTAAAACAGCATTGTTAGAGGTGCTATGTAAGGCGATTAGAGACAAGCTCAACATTGCTGTGGTAACCAACGACATCTACACCCAGGAAGATGCCAAGATACTCACACGTGCAGAGGCTCTCGAACCTGACCGCATCATTGGTGTAGAAACGGGTGGCTGTCCGCACACTGCGATCCGTGAAGATGCGTCGATGAACTTAGCTGCGGTAGAAGAGCTTGCTAAACTGCATAAGAACCTCGATGTGGTATTCGTCGAAAGCGGTGGCGACAACCTCAGTGCCACGTTCAGCCCAGAGTTAGCCGACCTTACTATCTATGTAATCGATGTAGCGGAAGGGGAGAAGATCCCACGTAAAGGCGGACCGGGTATTACACGTTCTGATCTGCTGGTTATCAACAAGATCGATTTAGCACCATATGTAGGAGCGTCGCTTGAGGTAATGGAGCAAGACACTCAGCGCATGCGACCAACCAAGCCATATGTGTTCACCAACCTAAAAGAGAGTCAAGGCTTAGACTTCATCATCAACTTTATTGTGACGGAAGGGATGCTAACCATGAAGGAGCCTTCTACGACTGAGTAGGATTTGAATCAGGTCGTTTCTTTTGAAGCCAGTAGATACAAAAAAGCCCTGTCGATTATCGATAGGGCTTTCTTGTTTTAAATGATTTTTAACGTCCTAGTTGAATCTAAAGCTCGCTCTTAGCGACTCTTGTTGTCACTTGCGATTCAATTACACCGTCTTCAACTTGGGTGGTGATCACTTCGCCTACTTCGACGTCGTTGATTGATGACACAGTCTTGCTCGATGTTGAATGGGTAATGCTGTAACCACGCTTTAGAGTTGCCAGCGGGCTCACTGTTTCTAACTTCTCGGCAGCCATAGCTAGCTGGTGGCGAGTGGTTAGTAGTGTTTTATCCATTGCATCTAATAGCTTTTGCTCTGAACGTTGTAGATGCAGTTTTTGTTCACCAAGGCGCTTTACTGGTGAGTTCAGCTGAAGTTGGTGCTGTTTACGTTCAACACGCTGTGCATGTTGTTTTAGGTATTGAGTCATACCACGACGCAAACGCATGTCTAGGTCATCAAGCTGCTGACTCTGCTTTTGCAGTTGGTAGCTCGGGTGTTGTTTCTCTAAGCGGTATTTCAACGTTTGAGTTGATTGTGCTTGTTTGATTAGCACATGACGAATCGCACTTACTAAACGAGCACGTTTAGACGCATAAGCTTGCTCCTTATGACTGTTGTCACGGCTAACCAATTCAGCGGCTGCTGATGGCGTTGGAGCTCGCATGTCTGCGACGAAATCGGCGATAGTGACGTCAACTTCGTGGCCAACGGCACTGATAATCGGGATCTGGCTTGCTGCAATGGTGCGAGCGACGATCTCGTTATTGAAACACCATAAGTCTTCTAATGAACCGCCGCCACGACCAACGATCAATACGTTACACTCGTTGCGCTCATTGGCACGTCCAATCGCTTGAGCGATCTGAATCGAAGCTCCTTCACCTTGTACCATGGTCGGATACACGATGACTGGCAATGAAGGGTCGCGTCTCTTGAGAACATCGAGAATATCGAAGAGGGCTGCGCCTGTTTTAGAGGTGATGACACCGACGCACTTAGGATGTTCTGGCAGAATCTGCTTACTGGATTGAGCAAATAAGCCTTCCGCCGCTAAGTTCATCTTAAGTTTTTCAAATTCTTGCTGAAGCTTACCATCACCCTCTGGCTGCATGCTTTCTATAATCAGCTGATAGTCACCGCGTGGCTCATAAAGAGACAGACGTGCTTTGACTAAAACTTGATTACCGTTCTGAGGCTTAAAAGTCACACGGCGGTTATTGCCACGAAACATAGCGCACTTAACTTGAGCGCGAGAGTCTTTAAGCGTGAGGTACCAGTGACCAGAGACAGGTGCAGAGAAATTTGAGATTTCACCAACGAGCCAGACTATTCCCATTTCGTTTTCTAATAGGAGACGAACCTCTGAGTTGAGGCGAGAAACAGTAAAGATGTTTGGATTAGTCATAGAAGCACTATCTTTCCTTGAAGGAAGGTCTTTCTTGGAATCTCACAGGGCGTGAGTATGGAAGATAGCGGCAATATAATACATAGCAAGGGGGTAAATGCAAATTAAAAATACAAAAATGTGTAGCCAAGCGATTTCGTTGGCCGTATAATCCGTCCGCAATATCTAATCCAAATGCAGTTTGATTTTCCTTAATTGGCTGCCCTCATTAGGCGAAACGATGAGATTGGATTGTTTCTTTTTACTCCTATTATTGTGAGATATTGCAAATGCTAAGAATTGCCAAAGAAGCGCTGACATTCGACGACGTACTGCTAGTGCCAGCACACTCCACCGTTCTCCCTAATACAGCTGATCTTCGCACTCAGCTGACGAAGAATATTTCCCTAAACATCCCAATGATCTCTGCATCGATGGATACTGTGACAGAAGCTCGCCTAGCGATTGCACTGGCACAAGAAGGCGGAATAGGCTTCATTCATAAGAACATGTCTATTGAACAGCAAGCAGAAATGGTTCGCCAGGTTAAAATTTACGAAGCAGGTGTGGTTTCTCACCCTGTTACTGTAAACCCTGATGCGATAATCGCTGATGTTGTAGCCCTTACTCAAAAACACGGCTTTGCCGGTTTCCCTGTTGTTACTGAAACAAACGAACTTGTTGGTATTATTACTGGCCGTGACGTTCGCTTTGTGACTGACCTTTCTAAGAAAGTTGATGTAGTAATGACGCCTAAAGCTCGCCTTGCTTCTGTTAAAGAAGGTGCAACTCGTGAAGAAGTTCAAGAGAAAATGCATGAAGCGCGCGTTGAAAAAGTTCTTGTTGTAAATGATGACTTCCAACTAACTGGAATGATCACTGCGAAAGATTTCCATAAAGCAGAACGTAAACCAAACGCTTGTAAAGATGAGCGCGGCAGCCTACGTGTAGGTGCAGCTGTTGGTGCTGGTGCTGGTAACGAAGAGCGCGTTGCTGCTCTTGTTGAAGCTGGCGTAGACGTTCTACTTATCGACTCTTCACACGGTCACTCTGAAGGCGTACTTAACCGTATTCGTGATACGCGTGCTACATACCCTGATCTACAAATCATCGGTGGTAACGTAGCAACTGGCGCTGGCGCTCGTGCTCTTATCGAAGCGGGTGTTAGTGCGGTTAAAGTAGGTATCGGCCCGGGTTCAATCTGTACGACTCGTATCGTTACTGGTGTTGGTGTTCCGCAAGTAACAGCAATCGCAGACGCAGCTGAAGTGGCTAACGAATACGGTATTCCAGTAATCGCAGATGGCGGCATTCGCTTCTCTGGCGATATCTGTAAAGCTATCGTTGCTGGCGCATCTTGTGTGATGGTTGGTTCAATGTTCGCTGGTACTGAAGAAGCACCGGGTGAAGTCATCCTTTATAACGGTCGTTCTTACAAGTCTTACCGTGGTATGGGTTCTCTTGGCGCTATGTCTCAAGGTTCTTCTGACCGTTACTTCCAATCTGACAATGCTGCAGACAAGCTTGTTCCAGAAGGTATTGAAGGTCGTATCGCATACAAAGGTCGTCTAAAAGAGATCGTTCACCAACAGATGGGCGGCTTACGCTCAAGCATGGGCCTAACGGGTTCTGCAACTGTTGAAGACATGCGTACTAAAGCTGAGTTTGTTCGTATCTCTGGTGCGGGCATGAAAGAATCTCACGTACACGATGTTCAAATCACGAAAGAAGCACCTAACTACCGTTTAGGTTAATAATACGTCCGAACGTTTGAATAATGTGCTGATTTAGTCGGCACATTATTTTATCTACCGTCTGTTTTGTTAAAAGTCCGATTTTCTCAAAACACGTGATTAAAGATATCTAACGAAAACGTTTGCTTTATTTCTTGAAGAGTTAATCAGAGGTGAGTAAACTCGCCTCCGTTTTATCACATAGCCAATAAGACTGCTTACAATGACTAAAAATATTCATGACCAACGTATTCTAATTCTGGACTTCGGTTCTCAATACACACAGCTAGTAGCTCGTCGTATTCGTGAGATCGGTGTTTACTGTGAACTTTGGAGCTGGGACGTAGAAGAAGCGGATATTCGTGAATTCAATCCAGACGGCATCATCCTATCTGGTGGCCCTGAAAGTGTAACGGAAGAGAATTCTCCACGTGCACCTCAGTACGTATTTGATTCAGGTGTTCCTGTCTTCGGTATCTGCTACGGCATGCAAACTATGGCTGAGCAACTTGGCGGTAAAGTAGCAACGTCTACTGAGCGCGAGTTCGGCTACGCAGCGGTACAAGTAACGGGTGAATCTGCACTTTTCGCTGACCTTGAGACGACTCAAGATGTTTGGATGAGCCACGGTGACAAAGTGGTTGAAATCCCTGCTGATTTTACAAAAATCGCAGAGACAGACACTTGCCCATACGCAGCAATGGCAAACGAAGAGAAGAAATACTACGGTGTTCAATTCCACCCAGAAGTAACACACACTAAAAACGGCCTAAAAATGCTAGAGAACTTCGTTCTTAACGCGTGTGGTTGTGAAGGTCTGTGGACTTCAGCGTCTATCATTGAAGATGCAGTTGCACGTATTAAAGAACAAGTAGGTGACGACGAAGTTATCCTTGGTCTTTCTGGTGGTGTTGATTCATCTGTAGTTGCAATGCTTGCTCACCGCGCTATCGGCGACAAACTAACATGTGTATTTGTTGATAACGGCCTTCTTCGTTTAAACGAAGGCGAGCAGGTTATGGACATGTTTGGTGACAAATTCGGCCTTAACATCATTAAAGTTGATGCTGAAGAACGTTTCCTTAACGCTCTGGAAGGCGAAGCTGAACCAGAAGCGAAACGTAAGATCATCGGTCACGTATTCGTAGATATCTTCGACGAAGAGTCTAAGAAACTGAAGAATGCTAAATGGCTTGCTCAGGGTACTATCTACCCAGACGTCATCGAGTCTGCAGCATCTAAGACTGGCAAAGCACACGTAATCAAATCTCACCACAACGTTGGTGGCCTTCCTGATGATATGGAAATGGGCCTTGTTGAGCCTCTACGTGAGCTGTTTAAAGATGAAGTACGTAAGATCGGCCTAGAGCTTGGTCTTCCATACAACATGCTTTACCGCCACCCATTCCCGGGTCCAGGTCTAGGTGTTCGTGTACTAGGCGAAGTGAAGAAAGAGTACTGTGATTTACTGCGTCGTGCTGATGCTATCTTCATTGAAGAGCTTCACGCTGCTGACCTTTACCACAAAGTATCTCAAGCATTCACGGTATTCCTACCAGTACGTTCAGTTGGCGTAATGGGCGATGGCCGTAAGTACGATTGGGTTGTATCTCTACGTGCTGTAGAAACTATCGACTTCATGACTGCTCACTGGGCACACCTACCATACGACTTCCTAGGTAAGGTTTCTAACCGTATTATCAACGAAGTTAACGGCATTTCACGTGTTGTTTACGATATTTCTGGTAAGCCACCAGCAACTATCGAGTGGGAATAATCTCTTAGAGATTTAACCAGTTTTGATTTGGCTATTATTTGACTTAGCCATGATTTGACTTAATTATTAAAAGCCTCGAACTCAAGTTCGGGGCTTTTTTATTTCTGACTCAGGGTATTAAAAGCTTATAGCTGACAACTAAACACCAAATCAGTTGGAAACTAGATATCAGCTCAAGAAACCATGAGACGCTTTGTTGTGTTGAGCTATATATCAAAAAGATCACTCGCACTTTTTATAAATTCACACCGCTACAGCTAGGCCATTTCACATGTGAAGCATACTCTTTGATGGACTTATTAAGGACAGATAAGAGAATCCATCATGTTAAAAATCAAATATTTGGCGACAGTGCTCGGCTGCACATTGGCAGCGCAGAGTCATGCGTCTTTGAACATCCAACCTGATCCGCAAAACCCGAATGGTTACCTTGTTGAAAAGTCGGCCCTACAAGCTGCTGAACAAGCGAAAACATCCGATCCTATGTATGCGATCTGGTCACAAGCATTACAGACTCGTCCCAATAGTATTGTTGAAGCGATAGAACCGGGCTTAGCCTCTAATCCTGAAAACGTGAAACGAGTCGAGCGTGTATTCCCCCAATCTGAATGGGATTTCCTCACTCAGATGGCAGCATCAGAATATACTTACACTCGCTTCTTACGTGCGATTGGCAAATTCCCAGCCTTCTGTGGAGAGTACACCGACGGCCGTGACTCCGACGCCATTTGTAAAAAATCCATCATCACCGCTTTTGCTCACTTCTCTCAAGAGACGGGCGGTCACATCGCGATAGACAACACCTCTGATAATCCATTAGCTCTAGAAGAATGGCAGCAAGCGCTGGTGCATGTTCGTGAAATGGGTTGGTCTGAAGGCCAAGAAGGTTATACCACGGGTTGTGGTCAGAACGATTGGCAGAATGCACGTTGGCCATGTGCCGCGGGGCAGGGCTACTTCGGTCGTGGTGCTAAACAGCTTTCTTACCACTTTAATTACGGTGCGTTCTCAGAAGTGATGTTCGATGGCGATGCAACGGTGCTATTGAATAATCCAGGCTTGGTTGCTGATTCATGGTTGAACTTGGCTTCTGCTATCTGGTTCTTCCTTACGCCTCAAGCGCCTAAACCAGCCATGCTGCACGTGATTGACCGTACTTGGACTCCCTCTCAACGCGAGTTGGATGCAGGTATTGGTTATGGCTTTGGTACCACAATCAACGTGATTAATGGTGGTATTGAATGTGGTGAGCAGAACAAAGATAAAGGCCAACCCGTTAACCGTATTCGTTACTGGGAAGGGCTAGCGGCGCACTATCAAATTCCGGTAGAAGCGGATGAAGCCAATACTTGTTGGCAGCAAACGCCTTACGGAAGCTTGAATCTCAATGGCGCGACCGATGTGTTGTACACCAACTGGGATGGTAACTGGAAATACTACGCAGACCGCCCAGAAGGCTACTCATTTGAATGTGAGTTGGTTGGATTCCAAACGGCATATTCAGCGCTAGTGGCTGGCGATTACGAGAAGTGTGTGACGAATTTTTATGGTTCTCATGCGAGCTGGCCTGAAGTGAAAGTGGTCGATAAGCTTGATCCGGTAGACCCTGGAACTGATCCGGGTGGTAATGGTTGGAGTGCGACTAAGGTTTACAATGCGGGTGACCAAGTGACTCATAATGGCGCAACCTACGAAGCGAAATGGTGGACACAAGGGGATGACCCAGCGAATAGCGGCCCTTGGAAATTGGTTGCTGGAGAGTCAACTCCACCCGTGACAGATCCATCGCCAGTTGACCCTGCACCTGTCGATCCTGCTCCGGTAGACCCAACACCAGTTGAACCACCTGTTACCGAGCCGCCTGTCGTCGTTGACCCATCGGTGTTTATCACATGGCAAGCGGGCGTTAGCCAAGTGAGTAACGGAGATAAAGTGACGCATAACGGCAAGTGTTTCGTGGCTAAAAACGGCCCAGGTGTATGGGAAAGCCCTGTTCAGTCGAATTGGTTCTGGGATGAAATCAGTTGTAATTGATAGTCTGAATGCTGAAGAGGTGACCTAAGTTACGAGTTCAATCGTACGACCATAATGATATAAATAATCAAAAGCCGAAAGTTTCTACTTTCGGCTTTTTTTCGTTTCGAACTTGGCTATCTAAGGAGGGCTATTGGTCTATTTGGCTATGTTGAAGCGCATTTAAAGACTAATTATCCAGTTATGGGATAAAGTTCTGTACAAATGGTGGTTGTGAATTTATATTCAAATTTAATTAATATTTATTCTTTTCATTTTAGGGTTAAGGTGTACCTATGGAACAGACAGATATCACGTCACTCATCCCCATTGTTATTACTTTGGTGTTGTCGTTGGCGACAAGGAATGTGGTGATTGGCCTTTTTGCTGGCGTGCTGAGTGGTGTTGCGATGCTGACTGGCATGTTTAGTGAACTTAACCCGCTTGATACGTTTGGTATCATGGTGAAAGGTTACTTAGTCCCTCAACTTACCGACAGCTATAACGCAGGTGTGATCATGCTGTTGGTGTTCATAGGTGGCTTTGTTGCTCTGATGGAGAAGTCGGGTGGTGGTGTTGCGTTTGCAAAACGTGTTACTCAATGGGTAAGCAACAAATGCCAAGCTCAAATCTCAGCATGGTTGGGGGGAATCGTGATATTTTTCTCAGACTTAGGCACTCCGTTAATTGTTGGCCCTGTTTTTCGTCCCCTTTTCGATAAACTGAAACTCTCAAGACAGAAGCTAGCATTCATCATCGACTCAACCTCGTCGCCCGTCGCTATTCTTATCCCTTTCATTGGATGGGGCGTTTACATCATGAGTCTTATCCAGAAAGAATTTACTGCGTTGAATGTCAACATGTCTGATTGGGATGCCTTCATCGGTGCAATTCCTTTTCAGTTTTACGCATTCCTCGCGATTTTCATCGTCCCGTTAGTGTCCGTTAAAGGTTTAGACTTTGGGCCAATGGCAAAAGCCGAGCGTGATTGCCAAGCGGGAATCGATACTGGCGTGAATAGCGAATCACTGAATCCGTTCTCGCATAAAAATGCAAAGGCATCTTTTGTCTGGGCACCGTTGTTAGTGATGCTGGTGGTGTTGTGTGCGATGTTAGTTCCTCAAGGCTTCCCGTTCCAAAAGGTCGCGGGTTCATCGTTCAGAGCAGCTTTATCATCGGCTTATTTCTTTGCGGCAATTACTTTGATCTCACTTATGGCTTACTACGGTGTAAGAAAGCTGTCTGATGGTGTTTCAGTGTATTTAAAAGGCATGGGAAACATGATGCCAGTTGCGATCATCTTGGTATTGGCTTGGGCGTTAAGTACAGTCGGTAAAGAGTTGGGTGCAGCGGCTTATATTGCCGAGCAAGCACAGAGTGGTTTCCCATACTGGTTAGTACCAGCGGTTGCTTTTTTGTTGTCGGCGATTATTTCATTCGCAACGGGATCGTCGTGGGGAACCTTCGCGATTATGATGCCATTGGTTATTCCAACCGCGATTGCGATTGATGCACCGTTACTTGTCGCAATTGGCGCTGTGTTGTCTGGTGGTTTGTTTGGAGACCATTGCTCACCGATCTCTGAAACCACGATTCTTTCTTCAACCGGGGCAGGGTGTGACCAGTTTGAACACTTTAAGACACAGCTTCCTTATGCGTTGATGAACGGCTCTATCGCTTTGGTTAGTTTTGTAGTGGCAGGCTTTACTGGAAGTTCATGGGTTGTGTTGGGCGCTCTTGTTGCTCAGCTTATCCTTGTGACTCTGTTAGCTAAACGAGATGCGAGTAAAAACGCTTCTTCAGAAGTTCAATCTCAAGTGTCTGAATCTAAACCACAACAAGCGTAATTTAAAATTACAGAAGAGGGGCGAGATTCCAGATATCTCGTTCCTCGATTCTGGAATGACGACTGATAGAGTAGATGCGGGATACGAGTAAAGAAAAGCTCGCCCTCTGTTACCTACGTTTGCTATTAAGGGGCGCTTACTCAAATCTAAAGACTCTTTTCGCATCCCGAATCTCGTTACCCGCATCTCTTTTACTCGTATCTAAGCAAACCTCGTCATTCCCTACAGTGAGGAACGAACGTGATAGGGAATCTCTGGCGTTTATCGTCGGTGTTTATGTCTAAGTGCATGATTCCAGATACCTCGTCCCTCGATTCTGGAGTGACGACTGAGAGAGTAGATACGGGATGCGAGTAAACGAGTAGCGAAGAGCTCGCTCTCTATTGTTCTCAGTTCATATCTCTCATTTCACTTATTTCAAGCTAAACATGCTCTTCGCATCCCGCTTACTCGAATCTAAAGACTCTTTTCGCATCTCGTTACTCGCATCTTTTTTATAGCGTGATAGGGAATCTGCTTACTTATAGTTCCTGTGAATTAATTGTCGTTATTATGAAACTAATTTTCCATAGGATCATTTACACAATCTTAGTTTACGATAACTGGATTACCTAGTTGAGCGGTTTATGGATTAAAATTTTCTTACAAACTTTGTAGATTTTTTTTAATCAACCACTTTAATAAGGTAAATTCGCAATGTCGACCAAACTAGCTAACCCAGCGCCACTAGGCTTAATGGGTTTCGGTATGACCACTATTCTTCTTAATATCCACAACGCAGGTTTCTTCCCAATGGATTCAATGATCCTTGCGATGGGTATTTTTTACGGTGGTTTGAGCCAAGTTATCGTGGGCACAATGTGTTTCAAACGTGGTGACACGTTCGGTACAACTGCGTTTACTTCTTACGGCCTATTCTGGTTGTCTTTGGTTGGTTTAATTGTAATGCCTTACATGGGCCTACCAGCAAGCCCAGCTGCATTCATGGGTTGGTACCTACTATTATGGGGCATCTTCACAGGCTTCATGTTCATTGGCTCTCTATGCTACCCAGTAGCGAAGCAAGTAGTATTCGGTTCACTCACTATCTTGTTCTTCCTACTTGCAGCTCGTGATTTCACTGGCAGCGAACTAATCGGCACTATCGCTGGTTTTGAAGGTATCTTCTGTGGCGCTTCAGCTATTTACTTTGCAATGGCACAAGTAATCAACAACGAATACGGCCGCACAGTACTGCCTGTTGGTGAGAAGAAAGCACCTCAAATGGCAACACAAGAAATCGCTGCTTAATGCTCTAACTTGGGAACAGTTAGTTCGTTATAAGCCGTTTATTGGTTATAAATAAAACAAAAGGGGTTAGCCGAAATGGCTAACCCCTTTTTTATGCGTTATTAATAGCGCGAGTTAAAGCGATCTATTTATTAAAGCAATCTATTTGTTAAGGTAATCTTAAGCTGAAGGTTGCTCTACAGGTTTAGTGTCTGCAGCTTCTGCTTCTGGAGACTTACCTGTTTTACGCTTGTACTTCTCTTCCCAGTAAGTAGCACCTTTAATGCCTAGTTTTACAGGGTTGAATGTGTACTCAGTCACACCTTGTTTCTGCTGTTCTTCGTAGTCTGCTAGAGCTTTAAGCGCAGGCTTAGACATGAAGAAGATGATCAGAATACCAACGATGTTTAACCATGCCATCAAGCCAACACCAACATCACCCATTGCCCATGCAAGGTTCGCTGTTTTGACTGTGCCATAGAAAACCGCAGTGATAAGAACAAGCTTAAGTACGAACATCATGCCAGGGATCTTGATGGTACGACGTAGGTAAGCAATATTCGTTTCTGCGATGTAGTAGTAAGCAAGAATCGTTGTAAATGCGAAGAAGAACAGAGCAAATGCGATGAATGGCTTACCAATACCTGGTAGTGCACTTTCAATAGCAAGCTGTGTAAATACAGGACCATTCGCACCAATGTTTGCTGCTAGGTTCTGAACAAGGAACACGCCTTCAGCGCCGCCGTGAACGTTGTAAGCACCAGTGATGATGATCATGAACGCTGTAGCAGAACATACTAGAAGAGTATCGATGTAGATAGAGAACGCTTGTACCAAACCTTGCTGAGCTGGGTGATCGACATTTGCAGCCGCTGCCGCGTGAGGACCAGTACCTTGACCTGCTTCGTTTGAGTAAACACCACGCTTAACACCCCAACCAATTGCAGCACCAAAGCCCGCCATAGGTGTGAATGCATCACCAAGAATCATTCCGAAAACAGCTGGCACTTGGCCGATGTTTAGCAAGATGATAACGAACGCGATAATGATGTAAGCCAATGCCATGAATGGAACAACAATTTGTGTGAAGTTCGCAATACGTTTAACACCACCAAAGATGATGAAAGCAAGGATGATAGCAACAACAGTACCAGTGAAAATTTTAGCGAAACTGAATGTACCGATAGCTGTTTCAATCATGTCGCCTGAGCCAAATGCAGCTTCTACAGCATTACCAATACTGTTTGACTGAACACCTGGAAGCAAAATACCACATGCAAAAATAGTCGAGATAGCGAAGATCCATGCGTACCACTTCTGGCCCATCGCTTTTTCGATATAGTAAGCCGGACCGCCACGGAACTGGCCTTCGTCTTCTTCTTTGTAGATTTGCGCTAGCGTAGATTCTGCGTAAGCAGTCGCGGCGCCAAAGAAGGCTACAACCCACATCCAGAATACTGCACCCGGGCCACCGAAACCGATAGCGGCAGCAACACCAGCAATGTTACCTGTACCTACACGGCCAGATAGCGAAACGGCAAGAGCTTGGAAAGACGAGATGCCTTTTGCAGAGCTTTTACCTGATAGTAGCAAGCGCCACATTTCAAAGAAGTGACGGATTTGAACAAATCGAGTCATGATGGAGTAGAACAAACCTGCACCTAAACATAGGTAGATAAGTACTGGGCTCCAGATTATTCCATTCAAAAAATCAACGAATGACTGCATGAGTATTTTCCCTGTTAGTTTTACTTATGATTGTTTTTCGAACAACACAATACTTCACTTGTAACCCAAGTGTTAAATTATTTAACTGCGCATTAGGATTACTGTGACATAAAGCAAGTTACAGAGGGGGTTTGTTAACGCTTAGTGCTAATTTGATAATCGTTCCATTAAAATTGATATGCAATTAGTTGTTTTTAGTGTCGGTTTGTAAAGTGAATAAATAGTGATTAATACAAATTTTCGAAACTCACAATATGTGTCAGAAGGGAAAATAGAAGAAAAATGAGAGGAAACGTTGTTCAGTACTAATGACTGTTAACACATTACGACGGTAAAGACGCAAGAATATATCACCGATATAGTGAAATTAGGCAGGTTTAAGGGGAGGTATTATTTAAAATATCAGTAGTAATTTTTAGAACTTTCCGTAAGGATTACCGCAATCAGAAATCGTGAATCAATCGCCTGTTTTAAACGACTTTAAATCCTTTCCCAACCAAAGCTTGAGCGAACTCAGACTGAGTATTTGGCTCACCGTGAATCAAATGCACCTCTTTCGGTGGAGTCGCGATGCCTTCTATGAATCGGTAGAGATCTTCTTTATCGGCATGAGCTGAGTAGCCAGACATGCCATGAATTTGAGCATTGACCTCAACGTCTTTTTTATCAATAGAAACCTGCATTTCGCCTTGTTGCAGTTCTCGCCCGAGCGTTCCGTGCGCTTGATAGCCCGCTAAAATCACATCGGTTCGTTTATCTGGAAGCAAAGCTGATAAGTAGTTCATTATCCTGCCGCCCTGACACATTCCAGAAGCTGCGACCACAATGGCAGGTTCACCTGTCGACTTAAGGCGATTAACAATTTTCTTGTGCATTCTATGCCCATCAACAGTAATGCATTGTTCAAAGGCGAGTGGGTGACGTTTCACTTCAAGGCGCTGCTTTGCTTCTTGTCCCCACAACTCTTTAAAGCGTCGGTAGGATCGCGTTACTTTATCTGCCATAGGCGAATCGAGGATGATAGGAATATCGGCGCTGAGTTGATGCTCAAAGATCAGGTTTTCAATATCAAACAACAGTTCTTGTGTTCTGCCAATACTAAATGCCGGGATCAGGATGACGCCACCATCGAGTAACGAACGGTCAATGATCGCCTTCAAGCGCTCCGATCGCGTTGCAATATCGTCATGTTTACTGGTGCCGTAAGTTGATTCGATAAATAGGTAATCGGCTTGTTGTGGTGGTTTCGGATCCGGCAGCAATGGTGTGTTACTTGGGCCCAAGTCGCCTGAAAAGACCACCACCTCTTGGTTGGGTAATTTAAGCTCAATATAGGCGGAACCTAAGATGTGCCCAGCAGGTTGAAAGCGAGCATGTAGAGTATTTGGCCTATGATGATCCTTTCCGTTGTTTTGCTGTGTGGACGTGATGGGAAACCATTCCCCGTAAGGCTTGGGGGCTATCAACGAATGAATCTTTTTGAGTATCAGCTTCGATTGTTTATTGCTGAGCCCTTGTAGTTTTAACCCATCCTCAATCATTAAAGGAGCGAGTTCGGCGGTGGCTTGCGTGCAATAAATTGGCTGGTTAAATCCACTGGCGAGTAACCAAGGTAACCGGCCAATATGATCAATGTGGGTATGGGTCAGCAGCAGAGCGTTGAGGTGGGAAGTTTCAAATTCAATATCAAGAGAACGTGCATCCGAACCTTGGAGCTTTTTGCCTTGAAGATCTAAACCTTGAAAAAGGCCGCAGTCGATGAGCACCGCTTGGCCTGAATCTCTTAGTTCGTGACAAGATCCTGTGACAGTATGTTTGCCACCATGGTGAATCACTTCCATCGTTTACTCCCATTGCTCTATAAAGCCATTAACGCCTGTTTTTATTTTGCGGATAAGCGCCAGCAAGTAAAACAAGAACAATGAGAGTTGCGATCGTTGAGTGTCTTTTTAAGTAACTGAGCGATGACTCAGTGGGTTCGTTGCGAGTTAGCTCTTGTTCCTTCTGTGACTACCTTGTTAGCGCGTAGAAGAACGGTCTGAATCCAGCTCTGGATTTTGTTGAGCCTCTATACGAGCCACTTCGTCATCAAGCTCTGCTATTTTTTCAGCCATAATTGCGTGACAGCGATTGGCTAGTTCTCTAGCGTCGCTGATCTTGTATCCAGACACATCGATAGGTTCAAGCATCTCGGTGATCACAATGCCATTATTAACTCGGTTGAGGTCAATCTTATTGTGTGTGGTGCTGGTACACATCGGGGTGATAGGTACGCCAGCTTCAATCGCCATTCGAAAAGCGCCCGTTTTGAATGGCAGTAGTCCACGCCCTTTACTGCGCGTTCCTTCAGGGTAAACCCAAACAGACAGATCTCGCTGATGAATGGCTTCTGCCACTTGCTTGATGGTATCGCGTGCTTTGGATTTATCTTCGCGGTTAATCATGATGTTACCGGTGATCCAATACAGCAGACCAAAGAAAGGCACATACAACAAATCGCGCTTGCCCAATGAAACAGTGCGAGGTCTTAGCATTCCTGGATCGGTCACAAAGTCTAATATGCTTTGGTGGTTAGAGATGTAGACGCTTTTTTCTGATGTCGGCGCATTGTCTAGGCCGCGCTGCACCAGTTTTACACCGACGATCTTTTGTAGTTGATTGAACCAACGGCAGAAAACGTACACATGCTTAGGGTTCTTGGGGCTAAACAAGCAGTAAACAAAAGCACAGAGGGTGGTGAAAATAATAAACACCGTAGCCAAAATAATACGAAGAACAGCAAGCACAATTCACTCCTTACTCACCACAAGATTGCAGTGATTAAATAGTTTTAGATGCTTGAAGTTTTCACTCTATTTAACCGAATTGCAACAATTAACTGTTATAGGGTTCTTTTTTTAGATCTTTATATAAAACAAGGACTAACAATGGGTGTTTGACACGATCATCGAGCTTACACGTGTTCACCAGTAGGTAGGTATGTTCACCAATACTGTTTATTTGGATCCGACTTTTCTACCCATTCAGGATCTTGACGCGACTCTAAATAGAGTTGTAGGCCGTTATAAGACATGAAAGCAGCAGGTCCACCAAGATGCTCGAAATAGTCAAAATAATCATCCTCGAGCGCGCAAAGGTGAGCTAAATCTTTAACGTTATTCATCATTGCCCATTGAATAGCGAACACCGGAGCCGTCGAACCTGAAATGCTGACCTCTTCGACATTTGGGTTGAACAGTGAGTTGGCTTGTTCAAGCTGTATCTCTTCTTGCTCAGACTCTTGCTGTAACACCTCTTCGACGATCTCTGAGCGTTTGGTATTAGAGACATTCTTGTTTAGCTTGGCGATTCGTAGTGCGTAGCTAAAACGGTCTGTTGAAACTATGTCGACAAGTTGCGATAGCAGCTCTTTGTCTACGCCCGCAGCCTTAGTGAAATAATCGATACACGAATTGATTGAAGCATAACGAGTACCGTCGAATTCAAAGCCACTGGTTTCGTCGTAGACCTCGATTACAATGTCATCAACCGACAAAGGCCAACCTTTATAGTCGATTCGCTGTTTGGCTATTTGATACATCTTCCAAGCACTGCGCCCAAATCCACCGAGCGTCGAGCCAGAGAAATCAGAATCAATAAGCTCTTGCTCCGTCCAGTTCTCACCGATGCCTAGGTGCTTTGCGTACTTATCGATAAGTGCGTGTTTTATCTGATCGCGCACCGCCCAAATCGAAGTTAGATCTTTTGCATACCTGACACTCGCGCACTCCTTACAAGCTGGCAGTGCAATCGGTGAATAGTCTATCTTGGCAATAGCTTGTGCAGTCTTAGGGAATTCAACAACATCATTGGAAGGTTCACCACAAAACCAACAGGTGTGGCGCAGGTTGAATGGGATGTCTATGTACGAATATGTGGTCATTAGTCTTTATCGGCTGGGTGTTTGAGGTTGGTTTAATTATCAAAACAATTATCCCTGTTCGGGCTTGTCCTTGCACGCTGTTATTGGGTCTTCTGACTATATTTAACCAACGACAATAATAAAATCAACGCAATTCGGAGGCTGTGTATGCTGTTTATTCTCGCTTTGCTCTGCATTTTTCTGGTGGGATATCTCGCCCAAACTACCGGCCTTTGTATGGTTCGGGGCGTTAAAGAGGCGACAAGCGGATCACCAATGCTGATTGTCGCGATTGTGTTTAGTGGCTCATTGGCTTGGGTGTTTATGGCATTAGGATCGGCAGTGGAAGGACGAGCGTTATCTTCTGCGTTTTGGCCGAGTCTGTTTTCTCTGTTTGGTGGTTTTCTGTTTGGTATTGGCGCGGCAATTAATAGTGGTTGCGGAGTTTCGACGGTTAGCCGTTTAGCTCGTGGCGAAGTGGTTATGTTGGCGACCATATTAGGGTGGTTCGTTGCTTGGCTGTTGTTTGCTCCAGCTTTACCGACTGAGTTAAAAGGTTCTCGGTTGGTTTTATCTGATTTTTCCCGATATGCATTCCTTGGGGTCATTTCGTTCATTATTGTGGTGAGTTGCTACTTCATGAATGCGGTAAATCGCAAGTTATGGTTCTCAATGTTGGGGATTGGGTTAATGGCAGGCTTTGTTTTCTTGTATGAGCCACACTGGACGCCAAGTGGTTTATTGAAATCTATGGGGACTTCACTCTGGCATGGAAGGGCTGAAGATTGGCCAAGCAGCGAGCGCTTTATATTGATGATCTCGCTGTTAGTTGGAATGGTCAGCGCTGCGTTATTTACTGGATCCTTTTCTTTGAGGTTGAGCTCTATACGTCGATTGGGCAAACACTTAGTTGCTGGTGTGCTTATGGGCTTTGGAGCCGTAATGGCTGGTGGCGGGAACGATACTCAGCTTTTAATGGCGATGCCTGTACTTTCTCTAGCGGGTGTTTTTTCTGTGTTGAGTATCATTGTGGGCATATATACCGGAGTTAAGTTGATTCAAAGCCGATAGTTAGCGACAGTACGTAAAGAACATGGGCACGTAATTTGAGAACATAATGAAATACATCGGAATTGATGGCTGCAAGGCGGGTTGGATCGCTTGGATTGTCTCTGGCAATGAGCCACCTACGTTCAAAGTAGTAAACACGCTCGATGAGTTGGTTGATGATCTTACGGGAGCAACAACGTTAATCGATATGCCTATTGGCTTTAGCGATTCACAGACTCCGGATAGATTATGCGATAAAGCAGCAAGGCGCTTTCTCACCAGTAAGCGTGGCTCTTCCGTTTTTCCTGTTCCGTGCCGCGAGGCGGTTTATCAAACCGATTACATTGCGGGATGTAATGCCAATGTGCAGCAGCTTGATAAGAAGTTTTCTAAGCAGACTTGGGGAATTGTGCCTAAGATCCGCGAGCTTGATGAGCTCATTGAATCTCATCCCCACCTTTCTATCAGGGAATCACATCCTGAGGTGGTGTTTGCAGCATTGAAAGACGAACCGCTGACGTTTTCCAAACGAACACAAGAAGGCAAAGAGGAACGGCTTTCTATTATTCAGCAACTCGCCCCTCAATGGTGTGACCGCTTGTCGTTGGCCATTTCAAACACCAAGCGTAAAGACGTCGCGGTAGACGATCTCTATGATGCTTTTGGACTGGTGTTGGTTGCCTATAACGCTCCGCAATTATCGACCTTACCTGAGCCTTCAGATGTTGGTGGAGAAGCTGACAAGGATCAGAACGGACGAGTTCGAGAGATTGTCTATTGGGACAAAACGCGCTAACAAAGCGTGCGCTCAACTTGGCTTAATATGCTATTTTCTAACTTATGCTATTTTCCAACTTCTGCTACTTTTCACTCTTACTATTTTTGAGTCTTTGATATGAAACGTTTTATTGTCGGCTGGCTGGCCATTGTGCTCAGTGCTGCGACTTATGCCCAAGTTGCTCCTATATCTCAATGGCAATGCGATATGATGAAAAAGAACAATGTCTTGAGTAGTGGTGCGCCTGTTGGTTGTGAGCGACTATCTAAGGTGGATTTCGATTTCATTAATTTCAAAGGGGAAATGCAACAGGGTAATATGATCGTGCTTGATGTTATTGCGCCTGCTGTTGAACAAATCTTTTCAGAGCTCAAACTGCGTAATTTCCCTCTTCATTCTGCTCGCTTAATGCGTGAATTCAGAGGTGACGATAACGCCTCAATGGACGCGAACAACAGCAGTGCGTTTAACGCTCGTCCTATTACAGGCGGAGGAGGTTGGTCGAAGCATGCCTATGGTGTGGCAATCGACATCAACCCAGTTCAAAATCCTTTCTTAGAGTTCGATAGCAACGGAAGAATCACGGTAAAGCCTTCACAATCTGCGACTCGCTATGTGAATCGTACTCGTTTTCGTGCTCGTGACGAAATTGAACGCCGAGGTATGGCAGAAGATGTGGTTGAGCTTTTCGCCCATCACGGATTTATGATCTGGGGAGGGGATTGGAATAGCCCAATCGATACTCAGCATTTTGAGGTCGGCTCAAGAAAATTCGTTAACCAACTGCTTTCTAAACCCCAACCTGAAGCCAAGGTGTTATTTGAGCGCTACGTCGAATCTTATCGACAGTGCTATCTCAAAAATAAAGGTGAGGACGCAGAAAAAGCTCGAGCTATCTGTGCAAAGAAAACAGTCGGGACTTTTTAGTGCTATGTTTATCTAGAACCGTTTGTGTTTTAGCAAGTTAAACTCGCTTCAGGTGTGTTTTGAATCGCTAAGGCCAGCGCTTGTCGTTGGCCTTTTTTGTATTCATTTCTCCAATAGAACACCGAGCATTGAAAAGGTTATTGGGTATCCATTAGTCAATAATCGATAAGCGAATGCAGCGCAAAGTCATCGGTTTGTCATTGAAAAACTCATAGCGTTAACGTTTTGTGAGAACCATTACTGGTGGGGGAACTCTTTACCGAATCGCCAGTATTATTAGTGAACTGATCACAACGGACCAACTAATGAAAAAGATACCTTTGGCTCTAACTCTTTTAAGTACTCTACTTTTTTCACAATATACTTTGGCTACTGATACTTCACCTACCACTCAAAACCCGACTTACGAACTCGATGGTAAGGCGGTATTAGGCCGTACTGAGAATGTATACCTCTCTAGCGTTCAAGGGCTAAAAGACGTTCCTTTCATTGGCAAAATCGACACTGGTGCAGAAACTACCTCTATGCATGCTGAAGATATTCATGTGAAGAGCACGAATGCCGATTACAAGAATCTTAAAGACAAAGAGTTGATGGCAGCAATAACCGAAGACCTGTTGAATAATTCCGATGTTGATTACGATGATTGGGATGGCAGTACCTTTGCGAAATATGAAGCTGTGGTGTCTTTTAAGGTTCAAAACCCACGTACGGGAGATATGGTATTAATCGAAGCGCCTTTAGAGCGTGTCAGCATGATACGAAGCCGCACCAGCAGCACACCTTTACTTCGTCCTACCGTAAAAATGTCGCTCACCATTGCAGACCAAGAGCTAAAAACCGATGTTAACCTGACCGACAGAAGCCACTTCTCTGCGCCAGTATTGATCGGCAAAACCTTCCTTGCTGACAATGCTTTAGTGTTTGCGGGTTATGACTACTTGCAAGAGCAGGAAAACGCGACGGTTGTTGGCCGAAAAGAGGTGGTGTCTATCTCTGGAATGGCGATGAATGCGACCTTCTCATTAAAAAATCGATACAGCATCCTTCATGCAAAAGACATCGATATAGATAAGAAGAACAGTGAAGTGACGTTTGATATGTTCGACAACGATGGCAAGCAGAAAGAGATGACACTGCCATTAGTTCGTATGTTAAGCGTGAGTGGTAAGAAAAGACCTTTGGTGTATGTGCCGGTTCAACTCGATGAAAACACAACTAAAGACGTTCTGGTGTACCTACGTGAGCGCTCGAGTAGTGAGTCGCAGTTGAGATTTGGTACCAGTACCGCCAGTGAACTTTTTATGATTGATACCAATGCAGAAAATATTCTTTCTGAAGGTTCAGAGAGCTTTAGTGATGTTGCTAAAAAGAGTGAACCTTTGGTTATTTCTCCAGAAGAGGACATCACCCTTGATGACTTCCCACTCAAGGCCGTTGCCTCATTCACTGTCAACACGCCTTTGTTGAAGGTCGACAGTTTTGAAATGACAGGTAAAGGCAAAGATGCCTCCGTTGAATTTTATCTTACGGATGTAAACGGTGAGAAGCAGAAGGTGACCAAGCCAATTATTAAGAAGCTTAAAGTCGGTGATGATACTCGTCCGGTAGTGAGTGGTGAGTTTGCGGTCTCTGGAAACGTTCGTACGCAAGAGTTTGCTATCGATGTGCTTAACAGTAATGAGAAAGAAGCGTACTTTATTTTAGGCAAGAAGATGGCAAAAGACGGTGTGTATGTGAACACTCGCTCTGACTATCTTTTGAAAGCTGAGCCTTTGTTTAAAGTTGGGCATATTGAAGTTGTTGAAGTGAACGGCATGAAGTTCCCAGCCAAGTTGGATACTGGCGCGGATGTAAGCTCAATGAATGCAGTCAACATCAAACGATTTAAGAAAGACGGCCAAGACATGGTGAGTTTTACCTATCAAAACAACCAAGGCGATAAGCAAGACTTCACTAAGCCAGTGATTGATGTCATGCGCATCAAAGCCAAGAAAGGCGAGAAGGTGAACATTCGCCCTGTCGTTGAAATGAAGGTTAAGTTGGGTGACTTAGAGAAAGAGGTGAGGGTAAACCTTCAAGATCGCTCTCGCTTTGAATACAGCATGATCTTAGGTAAGAACTTCTTAAAGCACGGCGCAGTAGTGAGTAGCGATGAAGATTACTTGTTAGGTGATATGGAGTAACACCTAAGCTTATCTAAGTTCGTAAGATAATAGTTCTAAACAGCCACACATTTCAGTATTGGGATGTGTGTTTTTTTATTGAGTGCTCCATCTTCTCTAAAGGGAAATGATCTAGTTCTTGCTCAAATTCAATTTGTTAAGCATGGCAATAGAGTTATCAAAGATAGCTTCGGTTATGTGTTTTGGGAAACCTTCAGGCAAGCGTGCGGCGAGGCGCTCGATTGCTTTGGGTAATTCAGTTTGCATGTCATCCAATATGCTTTGCATGCTATCAGAATTAAAGCCAACTGAATGGGCGGTATCAAGAAAGTGGCGAGAGTAGATCTTGCTTATCTGGTATTTTTTACCACGGCTTGCTTTTAACCCCATTGCTAACTTTAACTTTCTGATGTTAAGTCCTTTTTTTCCTGTGATAGGGTAAGCCGACAAAATGTCATAAAATGGTGTTAAGCGATAACTACCTTGCTTTTCAATAAATATTGAATAGTTCTTTGCATGCCCATCAATAGCGCCTATAGCCCATTGGAAGACTTGAAACTTCATGAAGTTATATCTGTCTTCCAGTGCATTTGATGATCCTTCAAGTAGCTTCATAATATCGGCGATTCCGGGGCCTCCATCACTTTCGTATTTTATCGATGAAGGGATTCCTTTGGCTTGACAGATATCTTCCTGAGGAAGGCGCAGTAGGTGTGTACGATCCTTAATCCAACGTCTATCAAAACGCTCAACAGCAATGGCTTTATAATTATGGGTTGTGATGATCTCGACTGTCGGAACATCAAACCCCAACTCTCTAGCTAACTCAATACAGATGAACTCATTCTCGACACTTTCAGTCAGATCTAGAATAGAGGTGGGCTGCTTAATCTCACCAATAGGTAGCTTAATGATATGGCTTGTAGGTGTATTCCCTTTAGGCAAACACCAATCTCCATTCAACCTTAGCAATGCTGTTTTTTCTTGAGCGCCAGCAACCGATATTCGGAAATCATCTTCTTCCTTAATCATACCTAATGGAATATCGGAATGATGGGCAGCTAAGATTTTTTCAAGCCGAGATTCATCAAGAAGTTCGTATGACAGTTTGTTCTCGATATAGGGTTGACTTGGAGGGAGCAGAGCAATGGCACCAACGCTGTCTTTGCCAATTTCTTTCAGAAGATCAAAAGGTTGATTTGAAGCCGTTTGATAGCGTGCAACAATCCTATTACGTATAGCAATATTGTCTGGTAGTAGGTTGTCAAAGTAGTTGATAACGGCATCAGAAGTTATCGTAGGTATTTGTAGCTTAAGGGATAAAGATAATGGGCGAGATTTGTCGTTACTTAGCCAAGACTCATTATATTTAAATTCATGAGAGCCATTGTTTTGCTTTGTTAGAGTACCGACCAACTCACCATTCATGTAGGCATCAAGTTGTTGCATTACCAATCTTCCTCATCAACAGTGCTTTGACTATTTTTTGCATCTTTGGGTTCGATTTTAAGGGTGAGATCTAATGCTTGGATGAGCTTGAACATTGTTGAAATAGTGGCCTTTTCTGGTCTATTTTCAAAGTTCGAAATGGTTGCTTGTTTTATCCCTACTTTTTTTGCCAGCTCAGATTGGGTCCACCTATTTTTTTGGCGTATTAGCAGTAAAGTATTAGCTAATTGTTGTGGGCTATAAATCACAAGTTGTCACTCCTTACTATGAGGTTTCATCCTCATGAGAGGATATTGGTCATGCTATCCCAATAAAGGGATATATGTAACTTTATACCTTATGAAGGATATTGCAAGATATATACCTTATAGGGGATAAAGTAGGATTATCAAAGCCTTTAGCTTAAAGAGGTATTGCAAGAAGGTGGATACCAGCCTTTGTTAGACTTGTCGCTAAGTTCTTCTGTCGACTAGCGATTATCCGTACGGGTAAGGTGAGATAATGGTTACACGTAAGTAGATCAAATATGCTACACAAAGTTGATTAGAAATACTGACTTTGAAGCGCAATGAGATGGTTCGAAACTAAAGTCATGGCAATTAAAAGCACTTTACACTGTACGTCCCCCTGTGAGTGAAAGGTGGCGCGTTTAGTGCTTGCTTTTAGTACTAATAGCGTATGTATTGATTATAAATACAAAAAGGGCGATAACTCAGTGAGTTACCGCCCTTTCCAAACGTTTGGTGGAGCTGGCGGGATTGCCTACAACCCTACCTTAAATCCTACTCAATCAATCACTTAATGCTGTTTAGCTTATGAGAAATTGAATTTTAAGTACAAGATTACAGTACTTAAAAAATAGATTCAATCTAACTGCTTATCAAATCAGTGGTTAACTAACTCCTAAGCGCATTTTGGACGGCGGTTCAACTCCCACAGCTCTTAACCCTCTGTGTAAACCCCCCCACCAAATTGGAAGTGCTAATGGTAACTATACGTGTAACTGCTAGCTCACGTTCCCTGATTGGGCTAAAGGTTAATCTGCCGTAAAGAAATACATTCGACTACCTCTAGAAAAGTGTGATGGATGTCTGATTTTTGGCTAAAGTTTGCTTGGTTGAAATTCAACCATTTTGGGTGCGGGCTTTTTTTTGGCGGCGGATTATATCGATCTTATTGTATGTGTAAAGCAATCCAAGTTCTAAACTAAAAATCAGTGAAATAATCTCAGCAATAAGAATTTAATTATTACTTATAATATTTATTCAAGTTATCCATATTATAATATGGTTGATCTTCTTGAGTAATAAATGATTGCTCAAAATTAAAATCCTGACAATATAGCACCCAACGAAACAAACAAAGGTTTTAAAGTGTTAAGTAAGAATAAGAAATACATTGCTAAATGTATTAAAGAAATAACAGAGCTTGAGAGAACTGTTGAAACAGTAACATTGTTAGAGCAGAGGCTAAATGTTCTAGCTTCATATCTTAATAGTGTTGGGTTTGAAGAGCTGACCAAAAAGAAAGTAAAGAAGATGAGAGACGATCTTTATTACTTGCCTGTTAATTCAGCTAAAATAAAAGAATTTACAGGCTTGAATGCAAAAGATGTTTGTCGAATAAATAAAGAGAGAGGGGATAATTGCTATCCAATTATTACAGTTGAAACTCACAGAGGTTACTTTAGCAGTCTAGCTAACATGTTATCTTACTTGAGAAGTGAATGTATTATGGATTCAAATCCTCTTGAGGATATTAAATTCAAAAGACCTGCACTAGTCAAGGCAAATGAAAAAAACAGGTCATTTGAGATGAATGAATTAGTCAAGATATTTGACTATATTGAAGAAAGCTACTCTCAAAAAGATGATTTTAAATTCTGGATTGTGTATTTGCTTCGTTACACAGGAGCAAGATTAAAAGAACTACTTCAACTAACGACTGATGATATTATTAAAGTCGATAATGTTGATTGCCTTATGCTTTATCCAAATGAATGGCGTTGTTGATCAAATCAGCTTGAGGTTCAACGACGCCATATTTGACTAATCG
>NZ_JBGOOD010000011.1:0-86765 GCF_041439475.1 Vibrio sp. 1S139 | reverse complement strand
ACATTACGTTAGACGGAATTTACGCTGAGCTTAGTGCTTAAGGTTCTGTCTATGTTAAGTCATTAATGAAATTCAAACTCAAAGGTTAATTGAATGCTTAAATTTAGGGGTTATTCTTAGAAGGTATCCTTATAGGCCAAAACGAGATTGCGTTCTGTTCCAGTCAATCTAGTGTGTTTTCTAGAAAACCTACAGGTGTCGAAGGCTGGTTTTGTTGTGGAATTGTCTAACAGATTTGATGAAAAATTAAAGCTTCCCGAAGGAAGCTTTAGTGTTAATTGCGATAGAGGCTCTTCTCGTTAAGAGTTAAAGTGCATTTTCTAGCTTTGTTAGGAAAGTAGTGATGTCTTCAGAGCTGATATCTCTATGAGTAACAAATCGAACCGGGTTACCTGGAGACATCGTAATGCCTTGTTTGCCCAGTTCGCGAGCGATTCGGTTGATATCCACGGACTCATCTAACTTAGCAAACACAATGTTAGTTTGAATGAAATCAGGGTTAACAGAAAAGCCTTCTAACTTGCTTAGGCCGATCGCTAGGTTTTTCGCGTTCTCGTGGTCAGCTTTAAGTTGAGCAACGTTCTCAGTCAGTGCCATTTTACCTGCTGCAGCAAGAATGCCTGCTTGACGCATACCGCCACCAACCATTTTACGTAGTCGACGTGCTTTAGCGATGTACTCTTTACTACCAAGTAGCAGAGAGCCAATCGGAGCACCTAAACCTTTAGATAAACAAATCGTCATCGAATCGAAGTGTTGCGCGATCTCTTTAATGTGAACGTCTAACGCGACTGCCGCATTGTATACGCGTGCACCGTCTAAGTGCATCTGTAAACCATGTTGGTTTACGAACTCACGAGCTTCCGCTAGGTAAGACATTGGCAGCACTTTACCATTGATCGTGTTTTCTAAACTAAGAAGCTTAGTACGAGCAAAGTGGCTGTCGTCTGGCTTAATCGCAGCAGCAAGCCTTTTAAAATCTAAAGTGCCGTCTGGGTTGTTCTCGATTGGTTGAGGTTGAATCGAGCCCAATACCGCCGCACCACCGGCTTCGTATTTGTAGTTGTGCGCCTGTTGACCACATAGGTATTCATCACCACGCTCACAGTGCGCCATTAGGCCGAGTAGGTTGGCTTGCGTACCTGAAGAGGTGAACATAGCGGCTTCAAAGCCCGTTTCGTTGGCTGCCCACTGCTCAAGCTCGTTTACTGTTGGGTCATCACCATATACATCATCACCGACTTCTGCGTTTGCCATTACATCGCGCATAGCTTGTGAGGGTTTAGTTACGGTATCAGAACGAAAGTCCATGTTTCTCTCCTAGAGTGTTATAGGTAGCCGCAGAGTTGGGCTTTACTTAAACAAGCGATAGTTTTTGTATCGGTGATTTGATCGTGTCGTATTTTATCTTGCAGTTCTTCTAAGCTTAGTTCGAGCACTTCTATGACTTCATCTTCATCACATTCAAAGCGGGTAGTGAGGCTTAAGTCTTTTGCGACAAACAGATACTGTATTTCATCACAGAAGCCAGCCAAAGGGGTGACTTGCCCCAAGCTTTGAAAGGAAGTTGCGCTGTAACCGGTTTCTTCTTCCAATTCACGCTGGGCACATTGAAGAGGTGACTCATCAATTTCCATCGTGCCTGCAGGTAGTTCCAAAAGCCATTTCTTAAGAGAAGGGCGGAATTGGTTAATGAGGATGATTGTTCCAGACGAAGTGATAGGAAGAATAACTGCCGCGCCAGGGTGGTTTATTGTTGTATGTTTTACCACGACGTTCGTAGGGAGCGTCACGTTCTCTTCTATGAGAGAAATACTTTTCCATTTATGGATAACTTTACTCATGCAGTCTGGCCACATTCCTTGCCAATTTTTCGTATAACGGAAGACGTGCACCACCATAACGTCTATGGTGTCGAAAATAAAAGAAAAATTAGGGTTAGCAATAGATTTAGTTTCACGCCGTTCGTGATGTTACTCTCATAATTGGAATCTATGATTGCGCCAAAATTACCGACGTAACCATCTGATATAAATGCAACTCAATAATAAAATACACTTGTAACAAAGTACTAACAAATGTATAAAAACATATCTACACTCTCAATTGTTCAAAGATTTTCGGAGTAACGCATGAACCCTTCTATTTCTTCACATGCTGACAAGGCGCTACTCTCTGAAAGAATCAATAAATTAGCGCATGCTCTCTCTGATGGAGTCTATGAAAGAGAAGACACGATTAAGCTATGTTTACTGGCTGCATTGGCTGGTGAAAGCGTGTTTCTATTAGGCCCTCCGGGCATTGCAAAAAGCCTTATCGCAAAACGTCTTATTCAGGCTTTTGACAACAGTAGTTATTTTGAATATTTGATGACACGTTTCTCTACGCCAGAGGAAGTGTTCGGCCCGCTAAGTATCCAAGAATTAAAAGACAACGGTCGTTATGTAAGGCTGACCGAAGGTTACCTACCAACAGCACAAGTTGTATTCCTTGATGAGATCTGGAAAGCCGGCCCTGCAATCCTAAACACGCTACTTACTGTCGTTAACGAAAAGACTTTCAAAAACGGCAGTGATATTGAACGTGTACCGATGCGTCTACTAGTATCGGCATCCAACGAACTTCCAGATGAAGACAGCGGCTTGGAAGCACTTTATGACCGTATGTTGGTACGCGTGTTCGTGAACCGTATTCAAAACAAACAAAACTTCAAATCGATGCTGACGACGGGTACTTCTCAAGAAGCGGTAATTCCAAAAGGTTTGGCGATTACGGACATTGAATACCATCAATGGCAGAAAGAGCTCGATAAGCTGGAACTGACAGACAATTCGTTTGATAAGTTGTTTGAACTAAAAACCATGCTTGAAGAGACGGTTAAGAAGCAAGGCTCTGCTTCAGAGTCAGAATTGTATGTATCAGACAGACGCTGGAAGAAGGCCGTTAAACTATTGAAAGCGAGTGCGTTCTTCAGTGGTCGCGATAGCGTGAACCCGCTGGATATTATGCTTCTGCAAGATTGTTTGTGGCATAGCCCAGAATCACGTGATGTGGTTCGTAGCGTGGTGAAAGACTTTGCATTGAACCGAGCGTTTGATCAACAAGAGTCGAAAGCTCAAATTGAAATGTCTCGTGAAGAGTTAGAAGAGATTCAAGACGATGTTGAATCAACGTTGTCGATGTCACTTTCTATGGAGTCAACCAGTGGCTTGTTGCGTAAAGATGTTTACCAGAATGACATCAAGAACGCGAAAATGTACAGCGTGGGCAGTGCTTACAATCTAGTGAAACTGGTTATGCTGCAAAGCAACATGTCGGTTTCTGAATCTGAGAAAGGCGATAGCCGTTGGGTATACGTAGCCAAAGACGATTTTGATCGTGTTCTTAAAGAAGGTCACGGTGATATTTACGGTTACGTAAACGAAAATAAAAACCTATGCCGTTTAAAACTCGACTTGGATGCATCAAACCAATTAGTGATTAAAGACATCGCCAATCGCTCTGTATTGGTGAGTGTGGTTACTACTGACGGTTTAGACCAAGAACTGTACAACAAGTGGTTGAGTGGCGCTGAGAAAGCCTTAGAACAGTTAACTGAAGCTGAATTCAAGTTAAAACGCGTTCGTACTGAATTCCATGATGTATTACCTCATAACTATATTGACCCTGATTTACCAAAAGCGATGGAAGCAAGTTTGCAATCGGTAACGCAAGATCTTGAAACCACGAAAGTGAAGAGTGCAAAGATCGCTCAGCGTATTAAGTTTATGAGCCAGTACTTCGAGTAAGAGGAGAGCATATGTTAGGAGCAGACGGCTTAAACCTCGCTTTGATGGTAGCTGATTCCGGAATCATTGATACCGCGATGAATGATCTCATCGCTCGTTCTCAAGTCATGATGGCTGCAGAGAACAAAGGTGTGAAAACATCAGTGAAAAACCACTTAGTCAAATGGCGCGGTAAAGTAAAAAAACGCGTCACCAAGGTGTGTGAAACTGATCGATTCCAAGAGGAAATCGCCCTTTATCAAGAAGTGATTTACTGGGATGAACCTCAGTTCTTTGATGAGATAGACAGTGTTATCAAAAAGCTCGAGTGGCACTCAGCGTTTTATCTACAAGCTCGACGCCTTATGGAGAACGACAAGGGTGTTTATAACGCGATGTTTCCACACTACTTTTGCGACCAATGGTACCAATCACTTTCTGATGCGATTAAACAAGCTCAAGTAACTGAACTTGAAACAAGCAAAGAAAAAGTCTTAGCCGATCTTTATCAGCGCATGGAAACCATGAAAAACATGGATAAAGTGACTGAGTCGGGTGATGAAGGCAGTGTAGGGCGCTTGTGGGACATGGCTTCTGCCAAATTAAGCAAAACAGACCTTACCATCATGAAACGTCATGCTGAGTTCTTGAATAAGCACAAGGGCTTGCAAGAGATCGCTGAAAAGCTAGGCCGTATGGCTGGTGAGGAAGATGATCCTTCGCTACACAAAGCCCCTGTAGAAGAATTGCAGGTGGTTGAAGAGAAAAGCGATGAAGCGGTCGATGATATTGTCGGGATTCATGAAAGTGATGACCTTAACAAGATGCTGCCAAACGAAACCATGTTCTTAGCTTATCCTGAACTTGAGGTTATCTTTTACAAGCACTTGGCCGACAAGCGTTTACTGAGCTATCGCTCGCAAGGTAAATCACGCACGTTACGCAAAGTGAAGGCGCAAAAACCAGATAGCAAGAACATCGATATTGAAAAGGGCCCGTTTATAGTCTGTGTGGACGCTTCGGGTTCTATGAGTGGTTTCCCTGAGCAGTCTGCTAAAGCAATGGCTTATGCCTTAATGCAAATTGCTCTTGCAGAAGAGAGAGACTGTTATGTGATTCTTTTTTCTTCTGAGCAGATTACCTATGAGTTAACAAGGCAAGATGGCCTACGTGAAGCGAGCGACTTCTTAAGTTACTCATTCCACGGCGGTACGGATTTGGAACCTGTTCTCATGAAGTCGATTGACCTAATGACTGGTGATAAATACAAGAATGCCGATTTAATCGTACTTTCTGACTTTATTGCGCCGAAACAATCAGACGAAATGATTGCTCAGGTTGAAAAGTTGAAAGAACACAAAAACCGTTTCCATGCGGTTAGTCTTTCTAAGTATGGCAACCCTCAACTTATGACTATGTTTGACCACTGCTGGGCGTATCATCCGAGTCTTGTCGGTCGTTTTATGAAGAAGTGGTAGCGCTAGAACATCTTGTTTAACTCGATTTTGCTGTGTGTTTTTTGATTAAAGAGATCGAACATGCAGCAATTTGATTTAAATGTCAGCAAACGGAATTTAAATTCACTTTTTTGTTTGACTATCTCCCCTCAATCCGTAAAGTAGGCACCCGAACACAGCGGTGCGGCTTACTTAAGTCCCTAAAGTGTTGAATTAAAAAAGGCGCCTTGGCAGAGTGGCTATGCAGCGGATTGCAAATCCGTGGACCTCGGTTCGACTCCGGGAGGCGCCTCCATTCTCTCTTTCTTCTAGAAAGAATTTGAATGAAAATGCGATACTAGCTCAGTTGGTAGAGCGCAACCTTGCCAAGGTTGAGGTCATCGGTTCGAACCCGATGTATCGCTCCAAATTTTGTAATGTTGATTGGCGTCAGCATTAAGATGGTGTTTTACTTTTCAGTAATCGGCATCGCAATAAAGAATTGCGTGCCCTGGTGGTGGAATTGGTAGACACAAGGGATTTAAAATCCCTCGGCGTTCGCGCTGTGCCGGTTCAAGTCCGGCCCGGGGCACCATCTATTAAAGTCTTTATCTCGATAAAGCAAATGCGATACTAGCTCAGTTGGTAGAGCGCAACCTTGCCAAGGTTGAGGTCATCGGTTCGAACCCGATGTATCGCTCCAAATTAAGAAGCCCGAACAGAAATGTTCGGGCTTTTTGGTTTCTGACGTTTAGCTTTTACGTTTAAGAACTCTTCTTGTTCGAATCCGCACTCAACATTCATTTCTATCTCTGTTTCAAATTTTGCAATCAAGTTAGTTTTTAAAAGCGAGATTCCCTATGAACTCGTTCCTCGTGCTAGGGAATGACGGAAAGACGGTATGACCTCAAAGTCTCTCTAGTAACGTTTATAAATCCACGTCGTCATCCTCGGGCGTGAGGAACGAGCGAACCGGGGAGCTCTTGCCGCTTGCTGATTAACTTCAGTTTAATCTATTGCATCAGATAGTTTCTGAATAAAACAATACATCGACATGTTGTAAGGGACTCCGAATGAACTCATTCTTCAGGCTAAGGAATGACGGAAAGGCGCCACAGCCTCAAAGCCATCACTAACACCGCCTGTACACCCACGTCGTCATCCTCGGGTGTGAGGAACGAATGAACCGGGGATCTCTTTCCCAAACGATAGTGTGACGATATTTACAGCAATTGCTTAGCCACCGCTGCTATTTATCAAGCTATTACTAAAAACTATTGAGCGTTCATTTCACTTTATGTTACTTTCCCGCGCAATCTCGGAATGAAAATGTTCAAGAAGAGCAACGATTGCTTCTGGGGGATACGCGTAGTGACCATTCTTGCTGATTGGGACATTACGTAGGGTAGGTATTGGCTAGTCCTTTAGCTGATAGACGGGATACTTATGGCGCAGTTCGTCATGTTAATGGGAAACCCAACATTGAACACACTAATTACAACATTGCTAATCAGCTCTGCATTTCCAAAGGGACCAGCTCCTCATAGCTGCCCGATCCTGCAAAAATGTCCAATTCTTCAAAACAGTAGCATTACTGAACCTTGAGCTCACGCTAACAATTTATCGCTGTCTTAAGACGGCTTAATTTCGTATTCGTCATTTGACTTATGCGAGTGTACAGCTATATCTCATTTCTAGACAATACGTGTACTTCACTATGAACTCTCTCCAAATTTAACGAGAGTTGGTGGGTAATTGCGTCTGATGGAGGTGAGTATGAACACATTCAAGGGGACTTTTATGACTATCGCCTTTGAAGTCGATATCAATACTATCGCAAATTCATTTTCAACTATGGTTCCTATCTTAGAGGGAACGTACGACCTAACACCTGACGCTATTTTGCTAGAGCAAGAACAGCATGAGTCGGATGTTCGCTCTTACCCAAGACGCCTGCCTATTGCTATTAAACGAGCATGTGGCGCTTTAGTTGAAGATACTCGTGGCCAACTCTTTCTCGATTGCTTAGCCGGTGCAGGTACACTTTCTCTGGGTTACAACCACCCTGAGATTAACCAAGCACTTAAAGACCAACTCGATTCTGGTTTGCCATACCAAACACTTGATATCACGACTCAAGCAAAAGAGACGTTTATCAAGCGAGTTAAAGCTTTTCTTCCTCAAGACTTTTCAAATAACTCGGTTCTTCAATTCTGTGGCCCATCTGGCGCTGACGCTGTGGAAGCGGCGATCAAGCTCGCCAAGCAAACCACAGGTCGCAACACCATGTTTGCTTTCCGTGGTGCTTACCATGGTATGACGAACGGCACCATGGGTATGATGGGTAACCTCGGCACTAAAGAGCGTCGTAGCGGCTTGATGTCTGATGTGCACTTCATGCCTTTCCCATACAACCTACGCTGCCCGTTTGGTATTGGTGGTGAAGCGGGTGCTAACGCGAGCATTCGTTACATCGAACGTATGTTGAATGATGACGAGTCTGGCATCATGAAACCGGCGGCGATGATCGTTGAGCCTGTGCAAGGTGAGGGCGGTGTGATTCCTGCTCCAGCATCTTGGTTACAAGGCCTACGTCGCATCTGTGATGAGCACGGCATCCTACTGATTTTTGATGAGATTCAGTGTGGTGTGGGCAAAACTGGCCATCGATTTGCGTTTGAAGAGTCTGGTGTTAATCCAGATATCTTATGTTTATCTAAAGCGATTGGTGGCGGACTGCCTATGTCGCTGCTTGTGTTCGATAAGAGCATTGATACATGGAAAGCGGGTGAGCACACCGGTACATTCCGTGGTAACCAATTAGCAATGGTCTCTGGCGCTAAGGCGTTGGAGATCATCGAACGAGATGGCTTAGTTGAGCACGCGAACATCGCAGGCCAATATTTACGTCACGGGCTTGAGAAGATTCAATCACGCGTTAGCTGTATTGCTGAAGTTCGTGGTAAAGGCCTGATGCTCGGTGCTGAGATCAAACAACCAAATGGTGAGCTTAACAAGTTTGGCGAACCACAATCAGACGGCGAACTAACCCTAGCGATTCAACGAGCAGCGTTAGAGCGTGGCTTGATGGTTGAAAAGGGTGGTCGTGATGGCTCGGTAATTCGTTTCCTTCCGCCAATGATTATCTCTTTTGAGCAGATTGACTTTGCACTCCGCGTAATGGAAGAAGCGATCATCGCAGCTGGTGGTGACTTACAACAAGACCCAGCTTCAAGCGAACAAGCAAACCAAGAATGGAACAAGCATTTCATCCATACAGGTTTAGGCGGTAGCGACGAATTTGCTAACGTGATGAACCAAACCACTCAAGCGATGAAAGCGGTTTTTGAACAGGTTGAAACCCCTTATTCGGGTTTAGATCCAAAAGTGCTAGAAGCAGCTATCAATGCTGTCGACCTTGATAACAATCAACACGCTTTGGTTGATGTTGTAGATAGTACTGCAGACCTTGTCGCTGCAAACTCCATCTTCGTGCAACACCCAGATTGCATTGCACACCTTCACACTCCTCCTCTTATGGCTTCGGTAGCAGCGGAATCGATTATCGCGGCGTTGAATCAATCAATGGATTCATGGGACCAAGCATCGGCTGCGACTTATGTTGAGCAGCGCGTTGTGGATTGGATGTGTGACAAATACCAACTTGGCGCACAAGCTGACGGTGTTTTCACTAGCGGAGGCACGCAAAGTAACCTAATGGGTTTATTGCTTGCGAGAGACTGGGTTGCGGATAAGCACAATGGTCATTCTATCCAAAAGCTTGGCTTACCAGAATACGCGAGCAAACTGCGTATCTTATGTTCAAAGAAATCTCACTTCACGGTTCAAAAGTCAGCCTCTCTACTAGGGCTAGGCGAAGCGGCAGTGTGCTGTGTTGATACCAATGCAAACGGCACTATCAAGCCTGACTTGCTAGACGCAGAAGTGAAAGCACTGAAAGCACAAGGTCTGATTCCTTTTGCTGTGATTGGTACTGCGGGCACAACCGATCATGGTGCTATCGATGACCTTGATGCGATTGCAGAAATCGCAAGTCAGCAAGATCTTTGGTTCCATGTCGACAGTGCTTACGGTGGCGCGCTTATCTTGAGTAGCCACAAGGCTCGCTTACAAGGCATCGAAAAAGCGGACTCTGTGAGTGTCGATTTCCACAAATTGTTCTATCAAACAATCAGCTGCGGCGCGGTATTGTTGAAAGACAAAGCGAACTTTAAGTACCTTCTACATCACGCAGATTACCTAAACCGCGAACACGATGAACTGCCAAATCTAGTCGATAAGTCTATTGCGACCACCAAGCGTTTCGATGCATTGAAAGTCTTCATGACGATGCAAAGCGTTGGACCAAAGCAGTTGGGTGATATGTACGACCATCTTCTTGAGCAAACGCTAGAAGTGGCAGACCTGATTCAAAACCAAGCTGACTTAGAGCTACTCGCAGAGCCGTCACTATCAACAGTGCTGTTCCGATCTAAGCCGTCAGCAAACGGCGAGCTAGATTTAGACAAATTGAATCAAACGCTAAGACTGGAAGCGCTGACTCGTGGTGTTGCAGTACTCGGTGAAACGGTCGTGGATGGTAAGAGTGCGCTTAAATTCACTATCTTGAATCCGTGCCTAAAGACATCAGATTTCAAATCTCTAATTAACAAAATTCAAACTCTAGCCACTGAGCTAGCAGAACAACAAGGGTAATTAATTATGGCTATTCTACAAATTGGTGCAGGTGGCGTTGGTTGGGTTGTTGCACACAAAGCAGCACAAAATAACGAAGTACTGGGTGATATCACAATCGCTTCTCGCACAATCGCGAAGTGTGAAAAAATCATCGAATCTATCAAGGGCAAAAACAACCTTAAAGATTTAACTAAGAAACTAGAAGCACGTTCAGTAGACGCTGATGATGTTGATGCGCTTGTTGCTTTGATTAAAGAAGTTCAGCCGGATCTAGTGATCAACGCTGGTCCTCCTTGGGTAAACATGGCAATCATGGAAGCATGTTACCAATCTAAAGTTTCTTATTTAGATACATCGGTAGCGGTTGACCTATGTTCTGAAGGCCAACAAGTACCACAAGCTTACGATTGGCAGTGGGGCTACCGTGAGAAGTTCGCTGAAGCAGGCATCACAGGTATTCTTGGTGCTGGTTTCGATCCAGGTGTGGTATCAATCTTTGCTGCATACGCGGTTAAGCACTTGTTCGATGAGATTGACTCAATTGATGTAATGGATGTGAATGCTGGTGACCACGGCAAGAAGTTTGCGACAAACTTTGACCCAGAAACCAACATGCTTGAGATCCAAGGCGATTCTTTCTACTGGGAAAATGAAGAGTGGAAACAAGTACCTTGTCACTCTCGTATGCTTGAGTTTGAATTCCCGAACTGTGGTTCTCACAAAGTTTACTCAATGGCGCACGATGAAGTTCGTTCAATGAAAGAGTTCATCCCAGCTAAGCGTATCGAATTTTGGATGGGCTTTGGTGATGCATACTTGAACTACTTCAACTGCATGCGTGATATCGGTCTTCTTAGCCCAGATCCGCTAACACTGCACGATGGTACTGTGGTTCAGCCTCTGCATGTTCTTAAAGCACTACTACCGGATCCAACATCTCTAGCTCCGGGTTACACTGGTTTAACGTGTATCGGTACTTGGGTTCAAGGTAAGAAAGATGGTAAAGAGCGTAGCGTATTCATCTACAATAACGCAGACCACGAAGTGGCTTACGAAGACGTAGAGCACCAAGCGATCTCTTACACAACTGGTGTTCCAGCAATTACCGCTGCACTACAGTTCTTCCGCGGCGAATGGGCTGATAAAGGCGTGTTCAACATGGAACAGCTAAATCCAGATCCGTTCCTAGCAACTATGCCGGAAATTGGTCTAGATTGGCATGTTCAAGAGCTTGAAGCAGGCCAAGGTCTTCCAGTGATTCATGAGCTGAAAAAATAAGAACTGATTTCTTGTTTTGATTGCTAATTAAAGGGGACATGGATTGTTCCCTTTTCGATGATGATAGCCTTGAAGCTTTGGTATCATTTATTTTGATTTTGTAACTCACTGCGCTCGGACAGGACAAAATCAAAATAAATCACACCAAAATTGTTAATTTACCTTTCCATCTATAGATGCTGCTTGAGTGTTTACAAAAATGACGTTTAAGAAAGAAGAACTAAAAACCCCATATTTCATGATCAACGAAGACAAGTTGATTGCGAACTTAGAAAAAGCCAAGCAACTGAAAGAGATTTCAGGTGTGAAATTGGTACTTGCGCTTAAGTGCTTCTCGACTTGGGGCGTGTTTGACATCATCAAACCGTACCTAGACGGTACTACTAGTTCTGGCCCTTATGAAGTGAAATTAGGTCACGAAACTTTTGGCGGTGAAACTCATGCTTACAGTGTGGGCTACAGTGAAGATGACGTGAGAGAGGTTGCTGACATCTGCGACAAGATGATCTTCAACTCTCAAAGCCAACTTGCTGCTTACCGTCATATTGTTGAAGGTAAAGCTTCACTGGGTTTACGTTTAAATCCGGGCGTGAGCTACGCAGGGCAAGACTTGGCGAATCCAGCACGTCAATTCTCGCGTTTGGGCGTGCAAGCTGACCACATCAAACCAGAGATCTTCGATGAGATTAATGGTGTGATGTTCCACATGAACTGTGAGAATAAAGACGTTGATGCCTTTATCGGCCTACTTGATTCAATCTCAAAACAGTTTGGCGAGCACTTAGATAATTTGGATTGGGTGAGCATGGGCGGTGGTGTGTTCTTTACATGGCCTGGCTATGACATCGAAAAGCTTGGTCTTGCGCTGAAAGCCTTCTCTGAGAAACACGGCGTGCAGATGTACCTTGAGCCGGGTGAAGCGATCATCACTAAAACAACCGACCTAGTTGTGACAGTGGTCGATATTGTTGAGAACGTGAAGAAAACAGCGATTGTGGATTCAGCGACTGAGGCGCACCGCCTTGACACGCTTATCTACAATGAGCCCGCATCAGTATTGGAAGCATCAGAAACAGGCAGCCATGACTACGTGATTGGTTCGTGTTCATGTCTTGCGGGCGATCAGTTCTGCGAAGCGAGCTTTGATGAGCCACTTAAGATTGGTCAAAAGCTGCATCTGTTAGACAGCGCGGGTTACACCATGGTGAAATTGAACTGGTTCAATGGCCTTAAAATGCCTTCAATCTACTGTGAACGTAGCAGTGGTGAAGTTCAGAAGCTAAATGAATTCGGCTATGAAGACTTCAAACGCTCATTATCACAATGGTCAGTTAAGTAACTGAATCACAAGTTCAGAGCAATACAAAGAGCAGCTAATGAGCTGCTCTTTTTTGTTCTTTAATTTTGTTTATTTAGCTTTCAATCATCACACGAGTATCTTCACTGAGCGTTTCGAGTTCATTAACTACGTCGTCGATCTGTACTTCGATTGGCAGCTTAACGGCGATTTTTGATGTGAATAGACTTGAGCTAACACCGCCGCCACCAGCGATAAAGACGCGGTGACAATCCATATCGAGAATACTGATTCCTTGTCTATCCAATACATGAGTCACTTCGTTGACGATACCTGCTCGGTCGTTAGAGTCGAGTCTCAAGTGATGGACCGTGTCTTGAACATTGTGTGTATGATCGGAATCGACAAACTGCACGATGAGATCTGGATTGGCGCTGAACGCTTCTTTTACAATCGATTCGTTGATGGCTGGAAGTTGAACCTTTAGTACGCCTGCGACTTGGTCTTCAATAAAGTTCACTTTACTGATGAGCCATTTGCCGTCGTTTTCGTGAGTAACCGCAGCAAGCTGTTTGATTGTTGCTGGTGATGCTTTTCCGATAAAGTTTACGATAAATGTACTGTTCATATCAGCCCCCAAGGTTTCAATTATTCTTTGCTAATTAAATGTTTGATATCACGCGATAAAGTTCTTTAATTTCAGTGTAGAAGGTTACATCGAACAATGTTTGACCTAGGTCAATTTTTGAAACTAAGCTTCGATGCAAAAAAAGAGAATGAAGAGTAGGGCACAAAAAAAGCGGCTAGAGAGCCGCTTTTTAGAAGAGTTGTCACTGTGATTGATGATTCAGCAACTTATATTCAATAACTTATATTGAGTAGTACTAGAGACGAATTAGAACGTTACTTTGAAGTTCATACCAACAAACTGAGAGTCGTATGGTGCGCCAGCATCGTAAGCAAAACGTGCAGCGTCTTGGTTATCCCACCAAGGGTTAGTATTCAGGTTAACTTCTGCATCACCGCCCCATGCGTCACTTACCCAGTAGTGAATGTGTCCAACAGGGTTAAGGAAGAATAACGAAACATCACCCATGGTTTGAGAACCCATCACTTCGCCACCTGAAGCAACGATGTCTTGTTCTGCTTCTAGCATCATTTCACCGACAACCGCACCAAAGAATGGTGTGATGAAGAGATCTTGCCATGAAGGTACTTCAGCAAACGCTTCTACGCCATATTCCCAGAAGAAGGTCGACATTGTCCAAGAGTATAAGAAAGACTCAAACTCGTCGTAACCAGCATGTCGAGCTGCGGTGTAGTAAACACCACCGAAATAAGGGTGCATCACGTAGTTTAGGAAGTGTTCGTCACGGTCCCATACTGGGCCTTCGGAAACGTTATCTTTCCATTTTTTACCTAGTGCGCTTATATCACGTTGGTCATCATCCCACTTAGTGATACTTTCAGGTAAAAGAGTCATTAGACCAACGGTTGCGACACTTAGGCCAAGAATGGTGTAGGTTTGACCCATTAAGTAATCCCAATCTTTGCCATCGCTGACAGTAAGGTAGATTGGTTGCTTATCGATCGTTAGATCGTACTGATCACTTGATTCGCTTAGTGCATAGTTCTTGCTAGGCTTGTAGGTGTACAAGCTTTCATTAACACAGTAATCTTGAGCACATTCATCCGAGTAAGAAAGGTTGATTGGCTGGTCGAAGTCGTATTGGCTTGCAACCGAGTTAACTGACATTAGCATTGAAAATGCAGCAGTAACCTTTGCTAGTAACGGTGATTTGGCCACAAGGGTCTCCATGAGAAAGTTTGGAATTGATCAGGGTCACAATTATCTATTAAATGCCTGATTTAGGGAACTAATAATTTATAGCTTTTCCTAAGAAAACCTTAGGTTTAACATTATTAATATTAGTGAAAAGGCGAATTACTCCAAATTCAACCATAGACCAGTTTGTAAATAATGCAGTGTCTTTTTATGACAACAAGGGATAGAAATATGACGAAAATCGCAATGTTAAGCACAGATGAAGAAGTTCTTCATGGAGACATTGTAGATACAAACGCAGCTTGGATGTCTGCTGAGTTTTATCAGCATGGTTTTGCGCTTGCTAAGCGCTCAACTGTGGGTGATCAAATGAATGCTCTTGTTGAAGAACTGCTGATGCTGAGCTTTAACTATGATGTGGTTATCGTTAATGGTGGTTTAGGCCCGACAACCGATGATATGAGTGCTGCCGCCGCTGCAGCTGCTTCCGAGCAGAAACTCGTCATGTTCCCTGAATGGCTTGCTCGTATGGAAGAGATGTTCTCTGGACGTGGCATGCCAATGCCAGACAGCAACCTTAAACAAGCTTTGTTACCTGCGAGTTCAGAGATTGTCGATAACCCTGTGGGGACGGCTTGTGGCTTCAAACTGAAAATTAACGATGCGACTTTCTATTTCACGCCGGGTGTACCAAGTGAATTCAAGCGCATGGTGACGTTTGAGATTCTTCCTGACTTGTCGTGTACCTACCCTCAAGTGGTTGCCTCTGAATGCAGTCGACTGTTTACGTTTGGTTTGTCTGAGTCCGGTATCTCTGATGTTTTGGATCAACTAAAGCTGCCAGAAGGTTATGAACTTGGTTATCGCTCTTATCTGCCGTTCATTGAGGTCAAACTGTTTGGTCCTAAGGCAGACTTAGAAACTCGCGTTAAGCTTCTGCAGATGGTTTACAAGCTGCTAGAGAGTAATGTCGTTAGTGTTGATGAGCCGATGATTGACCATATTGGACACATCATGGCGGAAAAAAAGAAGACGTTATCTGTGTCTGAAGTGTCGACCAAAGGTTCACTGTCAGCGTGGCTGCAATTGAATGAGCAGATAGAAGATTGCTTCGGACACTCATGGGTGATGGCTGAGCCAAAAGAGAGCGAACTTGAAAAGAGCGATCCATTAGCCGCGACCTTTGCGCTGGCTGGAGCAACAAGAGATAAGTGCGGAACTGAATTGGCTTTGGTGACTGGTAAGCTGGAAGGCAACACATTCAGCGTTGCATTGTCGACTGAAGCAGGCGAGTGGGGGCAGGTACTTGAGTTTTATCGTCAGTACTCGCGTGAAGACCAACGCAACGTGATTAAGACCGTTGCCGCCGATATGCTGAGAAGGCATTTAGATAACAAACCGATGTTTGGTACTTATTCTTCGGTTAAGCGATTAAAAGACATGTTTATTCCAGCGGCTATCATTAAGTAGCTATGTAAGCTAACGATGTAAGCGAACTCGCTAAGTCTGTATTAAAAACGCTAGAAAAAACGAAATAAAAAGGCCCAACATCTAAATAGGTGTTGGGCCTTTTGTTTATCTAGCCTTCTAGATAACCAAACAAGCAGCGATGTTTACACGCAACTCCTGTCTGTAAGAACTCGATTACAAACCGCTTGTCATATGTAGGCTGTAGAACAAACCACGGCCGATTAACTCTGAAGCCAAGAACAATACTAGTGCTAAGCCAAGGTTAACTGGGTTCACTTTTGCTTTGTTCAGCATAGGTAGAATCCAAATCAACAAGCTTGCCATTAGCAGTGCCACTTGAAGAATCACATAGCTACCTAAACCATCGACTAACTCAGACGCTTTTGCCGCTGAAGTTTGGATGTCTCCGATTAGGTTCAGTTTTCCTACGGTCACAAGCAAGCTGATAGCAACGGCAATAACAGCTAGCATGGTGATGTTACGGTCAACCGTAAAGCGGCTGTCGTTTGCGAATACAATCACGAACTGAGATAACAGCAAGCCACCCACAACCATCGTCATGATGAAGCTCAGTGGTGTGTAGATGTTGTCCCACGTCGGTACTGTGTTGATCATGTATACGTTGATCATCGCGTACATGAAGATAACACCCAGTACCATCGCGCCAACCATCAGTGCTTTCTGGATAGCAACGCCACCTTTCTTGACTACCGACAGTAACCATTGCAGGCCACCGACAGCGAAGAATGCCGCACCGAAGAACACTTCGTTAGACAACCAAGCCGAACCTAGTTGATTAAAAGCGTTAAACGCGCGCAGTGGAGAGCCAAGGTGCGTTGTCGAGAACATGAAGCCAAGACCCATCAGTACCCATAGGATAAACATTGGAACCTTGTAGCTGTTCAGCTTCTCTTCGTCATGACCAAGTACCAGTGCACGTGCGCCAATCAGTAAGTAACCACCAACCGCAGTTTGCGCCAGCACCGTAAAGAAGATTAAAGACCACTCATGAAAAATCATCTTACACCTCCTTCGGGTTTGCTAGGTGACCGCTGGTATCGCCAGTCGGCTTCGCGTTTTTGTTCAGCTTAATCACGATGTTTGGTAGCGTTTCTGTTGAAGATGGCAGTGGAGCCACATCCGCACCAGAGCCGTACTTCTCACGAAGTGTATTGATTTCACCAAACTCCAATGCACGAAGTGGGCAAGACTCAACACAGATAGGCTGTTTGCCTTCAGAAACACGTTGGTAACAACCATCGCATTTCGTCATATGACCTTTCTTAGCATTGTATTGTGGTGCGCCGTAAGGACACGCATTGCTACAGTGCTGACAACCAATACATACGCTCTCATCAACCACAACCAAACCGTCTTCATCACGTTTGTGCATTGCGCCCGAAGGACACACTTTCACACACGCTGGGTTAGTACAGTGGTTACAAGCGATAGATAGGTAGTAAGAAAAGACATCTTTCTGAACCCAGGTATCACCATCTTGAGTGAAGCCACCACCGGCATATTCGTATACGCGACGGTAGTTCGTTTTGATGTCTAGATCGTTATAATCTTTACAAGCAAGCTGACAGGTTTTACAACCCGTGCATTTACTTGAATCAATGTAAAAGCCGTATTGTTTCATTCCAACCTACCTTATGCTTTCTTTAGCGCTTTGATTTGAACTAGGTTTGTATGCTGAGGGTTACCCTTAGCAAGTGGGCTCGGGCGCTGAGTCGTCAGCACGTTGATAGAGCCTGCATGGTCGATCTTCTGACCATCTGGTGCGTACCATGCACCTTCGCCTAGTGCGACAACTCGAGGAAGAATCCTAGGTGTCACTTTCGCTGGAATATGTACTTCGCCACGGTCGTTGAAAATACTCACCATGTCGCCGCTATCAATACCACGTTCTTTTGCATCGATTGGGTTGATCCACAACTCTTGCGGTGCTGCTGCTTTGATTTCTGCAACGTTGCCGTAAGTCGAGTGAGTACGAGCCTTGTAGTGGAAACCGGTTAGCTGAAGTGGGTACTTCTCTGCTAGTGGGTCGTTATGACCTTCGAAAGAGTCCGCGTAAATCGGAAGTGGGTGAATCACTTCGTCTTCTTTCAGCTTCCAAGTCTTCGCGATATCAGCCAGTTGCTCTGAGTAGATCTCGATCTTGCCACTTGGTGTGGTCAGTGGGTTCGCTTCAGGATCTTTACGGAAATCTTCATAAGCGATGTAGTGGTGGTCGTAGCTACGTTTGTAGATACCCAGCTCTTTCATCTCTTCGAAGGTTGGCAGTGTTGGATCGTTCTTACGAGTTTCTGCGTAAAGGTGCTCAATCCATTGCTCTTGAGTACGGCCTTCGGTGAACGCTTTTTCTACGCCCATTCGTTTCGCAAGCTGAGTACACATCTCGTAGATAGATTTTGCTTCAAACTGAGGCTCAATCGCTTTCTGCGCGTAGATGAAGTAAGGCATGTTCGCCGCTTTACCGTCCATACACCAGTCGTCTTGCTCAGACGTTGTTAAGTCTGGCAGGATGATATCGGCGTACTTCGCTGAAGACGTCATATGGTTATCAACCACGACAATCATTTCACACGCACTTTCATCTTGAAGAATCGCGTGAGTCTTGTTGATGTCTGAGTGTTGGTTAATGATGCAGTTACCTGCGTAGTTCCAGATCATCTTGATTGGGTTCTTAAGGCGCTCTGCACCGCGAACACCATCAGTGATGTCGGTCATTTCATGGTGACGGTAAATCGCGTCTGTCCACATGAACATTGAAATAGACGTTTCAACTGGGTTTGGCACAGTAGGGAAGCGCACAAATGGAATGTTGATGTCGCTTTCACGAGCGCCTGTTGAACCGCCTGATACGCCCACAGAACCAGTGAGCAGTGACAGCATCGCGATTGCACGACACGCTAGTTCACCGTTCGCAGTGCGTTGTAAGCCCCAACCTTGGTGAATCGCACATGGTTTCGCTGTGCCCATTTCACGGCCAAGCTTAACGATGGTGTCAACTGGAATACCCGTGATCTTAGAAGCCCATTCTGGTGTCTTCTCTACGCCATCTTCACCTAAACCTAGGATGTAAGATTTGTAGTCGCTGTTTTTAGGCGCTGATGCAGGAAGGGTCTTCTCATCGTAACCGACACAGTATTTGTCTAGGAACGGTTGGTCGACAAGGTCTTCAGTGATCATCACGTGTGCAAGACCCGCTACCAATGCCGCATCTGTAGAAGGACGAATTGGGATCCATTGATCTTCACGGCCACCGGCAGTATCGGTGTAGCGAGGGTCGATGATGATCGTTCTTGCGTTTGATTTGTTTTTGCTTTCAACGTAGTGGTGGATCTGGCCGCCACCAGACATACGCGTCTCAGCAGGGTTGTTACCAAACTGAATGTTAAGTTTAGTGTTCTCTAAATCAGAGAAAGAGTTGTTGTTTGCCCAACCGCCGTAGGTGTAGCTCAAGCCTTTCGTGATTTGCGCTGTTGAGTAGTCACCGTAATGGTTTAAGTAACCACCACTTAGGTTCATTAGACGAGCAATCAGCGTTTGAGCTGGTGGCCAAGATTTAGTAACCGTGCCGCCCAGCGTACCTGTACCGTAGTTTAGGTAGATAGTGTCGTTACCGTAGTCTTTGATAAGGCGTTGCATGGTGCCAGCGACTTCATCATAAGCCTCTTCCCAGCTAATACGCTTAAACTTACCTTCACCACGTTTACCCACACGTTTCATTGGGTACTTTAGGCGATCTGGGTTATAAACACGGCGGCGCATCGAGCGACCACGTAGACACGCACGAACTTGGTGATGACCGTATTCGTCAGTGCCTGTGTTGTCTGTTTCTACGTATTTGATTTCACCGTTTTGTACATGCATACGCAGTGGGCAGCGAGAGCCACAGTTTACTGTACATGCACTCCATACGATTTTCTCATCCACATTTTCAGCAACTGCAGCCGCTACTGGTTTGGATTTGAAAGGTAATGCAATACCGCCCGCAAGTGCAGCTGCACTACCTACTGCAGAGGAAGCTTTCATGAAGCCTCTTCGAGTAAGATTCATTACCCCAGATTCTTTCTTATTCGTCATTCTAAGATGCCTTTTGCTATTGATAGCTAGCACTTTATAGGTAGTTTGTTCTTTATGTATTTATTTCGAATTATTGATTGATTGGCATCAAATAAGTGTGGAATTTAAAGTTTATGAATTGAATGTATAAAATAGATCAAAGAATGAAATGAGTTAATTAATATAATTATCTTTAAACCTATAACGGCATAAATAATAATGATTATCGATACGCATAAATTGTTGGGTTCGCTATTTTATCAGGCGACAAGTAAAGAACAGTTAATCACCATTGTCGAAGCTTTGGTTGAGAGCGAAGTACTCTCTGAAGAATGCTTGCAGGCATTAAGAAGCGAAGACGAAGATGCGCTCGCAGCAGAGTTCAGCCGCCTGTTTGAAGGCGTTGGAGACATGCCAGCTCCGCCTTGGGGTTCTGTGTACCTAGATAAAGACCGCGTTGTGTTTGGTGCTTCTACGGTTGAGTATCGCCAGTTTTTAGAATTGAATCAGATTGAATTAGACACTGGGTTAAGAGAGCCGGAAGATCAATTTGGTTTAATGTTATTCGCTCATGCGTATTTGTTAGAAAATAATAATATTAATTCAGCCGGTGAATTGCTTGAGGGTCACTTATTAACTTGGTCTTCTGTTTATTTAGAAAAACTAAATAAAGCATCAGAGTTATCTTTTTATAAAAAGCTATCGGTTGATGTAATAGATTGGTTTAAGTACTTAATATCTGAATATAATTTAAACGTTGCTACTAAAAAGTTATATATCGACTAATGTCTGAACAAATAAATTCAAATAGACGCGGTTTCTTAACTCGACTTTCTAAACCGGTTAAAGCAGCCGCGAATTATGAAGAGATATCACAGCGCTTGCATGCAAGACCGCCAAGAGCGGTCGATGAGGTGCTGTTTGAGCGTCTTTGCGACGGTTGTGGATTGTGTGAACAATCGTGTCCAAATAGCGTTATTGAGATGCTAGAGGGCAGTGCGCTGCTGAATTTGGATTACAACAGTTGTTCTATGTGTAACAAATGCACTGAAGTGTGTCCGACCGGCGCACTTCATCCAACGGTCACGCCTTATATCGACCTCAAGCCGAGCTTTGCGGATAGCTGCAATAATTACATGCAAATGGACTGTTCAGCATGCCAAACGGCGTGTTCAGCTGGTGCAATACACATCGAAGTAGGAGAGTTGCCTACAGTGGACAAAGATAAGTGTAACGGCTGTGGAGAGTGCCGAAGCGCTTGTTATATTGGCTCTGTGACTCTTAACCTGACTCAGCAATAAACGTTTGGCTTTGTATGACACAAGCCAACAGGAAGATTTGGTTGAGTGATAGACGAGTCGCTTTAGATACCTAAAGACATAAATAGAAAAGGGTCCGCATTCCTAAAGGAAGCGGACCCTTTTTTGATTCTTATTGACGATATTCGAACAAAGTGACCTAAAGCCAGCTGGCTTATGCGCGTTTTTGCTTGTTTCTATGAATAACGTTACTCAGCGATAGCTCAGTCTTTGCTTTACAGATACAAGGCAATATCTCATTACCTTGCGTGTAAGCCATAGCAAAACCAACGTACTCGACCTCACCAGAATCCAACGTGCAGCGGCAAGCGCCACAGTGACCATCTCGGCAGTTGTATTCTGGCTCTAACCCAGCTTGTTCCATTGTTTCCAACAGAGTGTTTGAAGGGTTAGATTCAATTGAAGTCAGTTTGTTGATTTTGATTGTTGGCATTACAGCTCAAATCCTTCAAAGTCGTCAGCTTTTACTTCGTTGTCGATTTGGCCAACTAGGTAAGAACTGATTTCTGCTTCTTGTGGAGCAACTTGAACGTTATCTGAAGACAACCAAGCGTTGATCCATGGAATTGGGTTCGACGTTGCTGCTGGGTAAGCCGTACCTAGGCCAACAGCCTGCATACGGATGTTGGTAATGTACTCAACGTATTGGCAAAGAATGTCTTTGTTCAGACCAATCATAGAGCCATCTTTGAATAGGTATTCTGCCCACTCTTTCTCTTGCTCAGCCGCTTCTTTGAATAGGTCGAAACACTCTTGCTTACACTCTTCAGCGATCTGCATGAATTCAAAATCATCTTGACCATTGCGTAGCAAGTTGATCATGTGCTGTGTACCAGTAAGGTGAAGGGCTTCATCACGAGCGATTAGCTTGATGATCTTCGCGTTACCTTCCATTAGCTCACGCTCAGCGAATGCAAATGAACATGCGAAACTTACGTAGAAACGAATCGCTTCTAGTGCGTTTACAGACATTAGACATAGGTAAAGTTTCTTCTTCAGGTCGTGAAGTGAAATCTTGACGTCTTCGCCGTTGATGCTGTGGTTGCCTTCACCGTAGCGGTGGTAGTCAGCCGTTAGCTTGATTAGGTCGTCGTAGTAGAAAGCGATGTCTTTAGCACGCTTCAGAATCTCTTCATTTTCAACGATGTCGTCGAATACTACGCCTGGATCATTCACGATGTTACGGATGATGTGCGTGTAAGAACGAGAGTGAATCGTTTCAGAGAAAGACCAAGTTTCAATCCAAGTTTCAACTTCTGGTAGAGATACCAATGGAAGTAGGGCAACGTTAGGGCTGCGGCCTTGGATTGAATCTAGAAGCGTTTGGTACTTCAAGTTAGAGATGAAGATGTGCTTTTCATGCTCAGGAAGCTTGTTGTAGTCGATACGGTCGCTAGACACGTCTACTTCTTCTGGACGCCAGAAGAAAGAAAGCTGCTTCTCGATAAGCTTTTCGAAGATTTCGAATTTTTGTTGGTCGTAACGTGCAACGTTTACCGACTGACCCAAGAACATTGGTTCTTTTAGTTGGTCATTTTTTTGCTGAGAAAAAGTACTGTAAGCCATAAATGCCTCAAATCCTTTAAAGACCCGTAATAAAACGGACCCTGTTAATGCTTTAAACCCAGAGAAGATAACTCTTCTCTGGGGTCTTAATGTTTATTGCGGTTTAGATCTTACAACCGCCGCCTTCACAATCTTCTTCCGGCACTTGAACTGCATCGCCTTGGTCGTCTTTAGCACCATCACGAGTGTTATGGTAGTAAAGCGTCTTAACACCGTACTTGTACGCTGTTAGTAGGTCTTGAAGCAGCTTCTTCATTGGTACTTTACCGCTGTCGTAAACACTTGGGTCATAGTTAGTGTTTGCAGAGATAGCTTGGTCAACGAATTTTTGCATGATACCCACTAGGTGTAGGTAACCGTCGTTAGAACCAATGTTCCAAAGTAGCTCGTAGTTCTCTTTAAGATTTAGGAAATCTGGAACCACTTGCTTAAGGATGCCGTCTTTCGATGCTTTCACTGATACGTAACCACGTGGTGGCTCGATACCGTTAGTCGCGTTCGAGATTTGAGACGATGTCTCAGAAGGCATAAGCGCTGTTAGCGTAGAGTTACGCAGACCGTGCTCCATGATCTCTTCACGTAGAGAATCCCAATCGTAGTGCAGTGGCTCTTCACATACTAAGTCGATATCTTTTTTGTAAGTATCGATTGGCAGTAGGCCTTTCGCGTAGTTGGTCTCGTGGAAAGATGGGCAACGGCCTTGCTCTTTCGCTAGTTCAACAGATGCTTTTAGCAAGTGGTATTGAATTGCTTCAAAAGTACGGTGAGTCAGGCCATTCGCGCTGCCATCAGAGTACTTAACACCATTCTTCGCTAGGTAGTATGCGTAGTTGATTACACCTACACCTAAAGTACGACGGTTCATTGTCGACTTGTATGCAGCTGGAAGCGGGTAGTCTTGGTAATCAAGCAGTGCATCTAGAGCACGAACAACCAGCTCAGAAAGCTCTGCTAGGTCGTCCAGTTCATTGATTGCGCCAAGGTTGAATGCTGAAAGCGTACATAGTGCAATTTCGCCTTCGTCATCTTCTACGTTAGAAAGTGGCTTAGTAGGAAGCGCGATTTCTAGACATAGGTTCGATTGACGAACAGGTGCTACTTCAGAATCAAACGGGCTGTGTGTATTACAGTGGTCAACGTTCTGAATGTAGATACGACCAGTAGAAGCACGCTCTTGCATTAGCAGAGAGAAAAGCTCAACGGCTTTAACCGTTTCACGCTTCACTGAAGGATCGTTTTCGTACTTAACGTATAGCTCTTCAAAACGGTCTTGGTTTTCGAAGAACGCATCGTAAAGGCCAGGTACGTCTGAAGGTGAGAACAGGCTGATGTTGCCACCCTGAACTAGGCGAGAGTACATAAGCTTGTTCAGCTGTACGCCGTAATCCATGTGACGAACTCGGTTCTCTTCAACGCCGCGGTTGTTTTTCAGTACTAATAGAGACTGAACTTCACCGTGCCATAGTGGGTAGAATACCGTTGCTGCACCGCCACGAACACCACCTTGAGAACAACATTTTACTGCTGTTTGGAAGTATTTGTAGAAAGGGATACAGCCTGTGTGGAACGCTTCACCATTACGGATTTCAGAACCAAGCGCACGGATACGACCTGCGTTGATACCAATACCAGCACGTTGAGATACGTAACGAACAATTGAGCTTGCTGTCGCGTTGATTGAATCAAGGCTGTCACCACACTCGATCAGTACACAAGAACTGAATTGACGAGTAGGCGTACGTACACCAGACATGATCGGTGTAGGTAGAGAAATCTTAAACGTAGACGATGCGTCGTAAAAACGTTTGATGTAGTCAAGACGAGTCGATTTCGGGTATTTAGCGAATAGACACGCAGCAACTAAAATGTAAAGGAACTGAGCACTCTCGTAGATTTCTTTCGTTACACGGTTTTGCACGAAGTATTTACCTTCGAGCTGCTTAACCGCTGCGTAAGAGAAGTCTAAGTCACGTTTGTGGTCGATGTACTCGTCAAGCTCTTCGAATTCAGCTTTCGTGTAATCTTCCATAAGGTGGCTATCGTATTTACCCATATCAACCAGTTTTGCAACGTGGTCATACAGTGCAGGCGGCTCGTATTCGCCGTACGCTTTTTTACGTAGGTGGAATACAGACAGACGTGCTGCTAGATATTGGTAATCAGGAGTCTCTTCAGAGATTAAATCCGCTGCTGACTTGATGATAGTTTCATGAATGTCAGTAGTGGTGATGCCATCGTAAAACTGAATGTGAGCTTTCAATTCTACTTGTGATACAGAAACATTGTGCAAGCCTTCAGCTGCCCATGTAATCACGCGATGGATCTTCTCTAGATCGATCGTTTCTTTGCGCCCGTTACGCTTGGTAACAGTAAGTTGTTGGTTCATTCTGCTTAATTTCCCTAACAAAACTGAACAAGGCCGTGTTTTTGTGTGTTTCTGTGTAATTTTTGTAAATTACGTTTCGGCTTTGTGATCTTGGTCTACCCATACATTGTAGTTCAAACACAACATATAGGGGTCATTTGTTTGTTGGGTTACAAGATAGTGCTACAACTGATATTTTTCAAGGTAAAGAAATGGGGTTGCTTGTGGATAAGTGGTGGATTGAAAAAAAACTGTAAGTGACCACTAACTGATGAGGTTATATGTGACTTGATTGTATAAAAGTCGGCTTTTAATGATGCTTTATTTTTGCACGCCCATAAAAAAAAATTCCTTGATCTTTGGCCAAAATGGGCGATTGATTTTAGGCGATTAAATTTAAATCGAGGTGGTCAAAATGGAAGCTAGCGCACGAAATTTAGACTGAAAAAAGTCGCAAAGTTATGGTAATTGCAACTCTTTTCATTCGTCTTTTTTACAAAAGGTTTTACGGTAGGGCTACCGATATTTTTTAGCCAAAGTTTTGCGTGTGGACGATGTAGTTTACGTCTACATTTGTGCCTAAACGATAAGTGTCCGTAAGAGGATTGTAGTGCAGCCCTGTAATCCCTAGTTCTTGCAGCGGAGTGTTATCGACCATCTTGATAAGTTCTGCAGGGCGAATGAACTTCTCGTGCTCATGAGTGCCCTCAGGAACAATCTTAAGTAGCTTTTCTGCACCAACAATAGCGAACAGGTAAGATTTGAAGTTACGGTTCAAGGTAGAGAAGAACACGTGACCACCCGGTTTCACTAATTTTGAACATGCACTAATCGCAGATTGTGGATCAGGAACGTGCTCTAGCATTTCCATACATGTCACCACATCGTAAGTTTGTGGATTCTGTTCTGCATGGTCTTCGATGGTGCTCTGGATGTAATCGAGCTTGGTGCCAGTTTCCAATGCGTGAAGACGTGCCACTTCTAGCGGTTCTTTACCCATATCTAGGCCAGTGACTACTGCGCCCTCAACCGCCATGCTTTCAGCCAAAATGCCGCCACCGCAGCCAACATCGAGGACTTTCTTACCAAATAAACCTTCGGTCTTTTCTAGCACGTAATTTAGGCGCAGTGGGTTGATTTGATGTAGAGGCTTAAACTCGCCTTCTAGATCCCACCAGCGTGACGCCATGTCTTCGAATTTTTTGATTTCTGCTGGGTCTACGTTCTGTGATTTAGTCATAATCGGCATTTCCAAGTTAAATAATGCATCCATGAAATTGCAGGCATTATAACTTGCCTTTTCGCTCTGACCAGAAGATCTACAATTTTGCTAGTTTATTGGGTGTAAAGTGACCATGTTTCAGCAAGATATGATGCGGAGGTGCAATTTCTCATCAATTGATTGGCTACAAGGGTCACAAGATGGTAAAAGGAGAGGGAAAGTGATGCCTCCGTAGGTAAATTTGTGTTATATTTTTCGGTCTTATACGTATTCAAAAATACGATCTGACTATAGAGGGAAAATGGCTCTATGAGCGATCTAGCGAAAGAGATCACGCCCGTAAATATTGAAGATGAGCTTAGAGGTTCATACCTAGACTACGCGATGTCCGTCATCGTTGGTCGTGCCCTTCCAGATGTGCGTGATGGCCTAAAACCTGTACACCGCCGCGTTTTGTTCGCGATGAATGTACTAGGTAATGATTGGAACAAACCATATAAAAAGTCTGCTCGTGTAGTAGGTGATGTAATCGGTAAATACCACCCACATGGTGATAGTGCTGTATACGATACTATTGTTCGTATGGCGCAACCGTTCTCACTGCGTTACATGCTAGTTGATGGCCAAGGTAACTTTGGTTCTATCGATGGCGACTCCGCGGCTGCAATGCGTTATACCGAAGTTCGTATGGCGAAAATTGCTCACGAGCTCCTGGCTGACCTTGATAAGGAAACTGTGGATTACGTACCGAACTACGATGGTACAGAACAAATTCCAGCAGTACTTCCTACAAAAATTCCTAACCTATTGGTAAACGGTGCTTCTGGTATCGCAGTAGGTATGGCTACCAACATCCCACCACATAACCTTGGTGAAGTTGTTGATGGCTGTTTAGCATTTATCAATAATGAAGATATCACTATTGATGAGCTAATGGACTATATCCCTGGTCCTGACTTCCCAACAGCAGCACTTATCAGTGGTCGTAAAGGCATCGTAGATGCTTACAAGACTGGCCGCGGTAAGGTTTACATGCGTTCAAAAGCGGATATCGAAGTAGAGAAGAATGGTAAAGAAACCATTATCGTTACTGAGATCCCTTACCAAGTAAACAAAGCTCGTTTGATCGAGAAGATTGCTGAACTGGTTAAAGATAAGAAAGTAGAAGGCATCAGTGCACTGCGTGACGAGTCTGATAAAGACGGTATGCGTATTGTTATTGAATGTAAGCGTGATGCAGTAGGCGAAGTGGTTCTTAACAACCTATACGCTCAAACTCAACTGCAAACGACTTTCGGTATCAACATGGTTGCGTTGAATAACGGTCAACCACAGTTGTTCAACATCAAAGACATGCTTAAGTGCTTCGTAGACCACCGTCGCGAAGTTGTGACTCGTCGTACTATCTTCGAATTGAAGAAAGCACGCGACCGTGCACACATCCTTGAAGCATTGTCTCTAGCACTTGCTAACATTGATGAAATCATTGAACTGATCAAGAGCGCGCCAACACCAGCAGAAGCTAAAGTTGGTTTAGTGTCTCGTGGTTGGGATCTTGGTAACGTTGCTTCAATGCTTGAGCGTGCAGGTACTGACGCAGCTCGTCCTGATTGGTTAGAAGACCAATACGGCATCCGCGATGGTCAATACTTCCTAACGGAAACACAAGCACAAGCAATTCTAGAACTTCGTCTTCACCGCCTAACAGGCCTTGAGCACGAGAAGATTCTAGACGAGTACAAAGCCCTTCTAGAAGAAATCGCTGAGCTAATGCACATTCTTGCAAGCACTGAGCGTTTGATGGAAGTTATCCGTGAAGAACTTGAAGCAGTACGTGAAATCTATGGCGACGAGCGTCGTACAGAAATCACAGCGGCAGTTCATGACATCGACATGGAAGAGCTGATTGCTCAAGAAGACGTTGTAGTAACGCTTTCTAACGCAGGTTACGTTAAGTACCAAATCCTAAGCGACTACGAAGCTCAGCGTCGTGGTGGTAAAGGTAAGAGTGCAACTAAGATGAAAGATGAGGATTACATTGAGCGTCTGCTTGTTGCTAATACTCACGATAACATCCTATGTTTCTCTACTCGTGGTAAGACATACCGTCTGAAAGTTTACCAACTGCCATTAGCAAGTCGTACTGCTCGTGGTAAGCCTATCGTTAACATTCTTCCTCTAGAAGAAGGTGAGCGTATCACGGCTATCCTGCCTGTTTCTGAGTTCTCTAACGAGAAATTCATCTTCATGGCAACGGGTGACGGTACTGTTAAGAAGACATCACTGGATCAGTTCGCAAACGTACGTGCTAACGGCCTAATTGCAGTTAACCTACGTGACGATGATTCACTGATTGGCGTTGACATCACTAACGGTGATAGCGACATCATGCTGTTCTCTAAATCGGGCAAAGTTGTTCGCTTTAACGAGGACAAAGTACGTGCAATGGGCCGTACTGCCTCTGGTGTTCGTGGTATGAAGCTTCCAGAAGACGATCAAGTAGTATCGTTGATTGTTCCTTCTAACGAAGGCGATATCCTAACTGTGACTCAAAACGGTTACGGTAAGCGTACTGAACTAGCTGAATACCCAACGAAAGGCCGTGCAACGCAAGGTGTGGTTTCTATCAAAGTCTCTGAACGTAATGGCCCAGTTGTTGGCGCTGTTCAAGTTGAAGAAGGCGACGAAATGATGATGATCACCGACGCAGGTACGCTAGTACGTACTCGCGTTGCGGAAGTGAGCCAAGTTGGTCGTAACACTCAAGGTGTAACACTGATTCGTACTTCTGACGACGAGAACGTTGTAGGTCTACAACGTATCGACGAAGTAGAAGAAGCTGAGGTTGTTGAAGGCGAAGCTGAAGTAGCAAACGCTGAAGCAGCAGTCGTTTCTGAATCAAGTGAAGAGCAAGCATCAGACGCTTCTGATAGCGAGCAAGACACTGAGTAATCTTTCACTTCTATAAATAGAAGTTGAGACAAAAAGCCGAGCCATTGTGCTCGGTTTTTTATTACCTAGAATTTGGCTGTGACTTGTTTAAAAGCCAATAGCTAAACCTCGATCAATATTGTTTAGTGAGAAAAAGGTACAGTAAAGCGTCAATGAAAGGAGAATGGAATGGATATCTGGTTACTGATTGCTTTGCTGCTAATGAGCCTATTTCTAGTGGCAATCGTGATCGCATCAAACAGAAAGACCAGTCATCTGAAAAGCAACCTCCTTATTTCATGTGTGGCGATATTAGTCAGCATTCTGGTTTGGTCTCAGATGAAACAAGAAGCTCCTCAACTTACTTCAAGTGACGACAGCAGCTATACAACAACAGATTTCCAAAATGAACTTCAGCAGAGCTTGGAGCAAGACCCTAATCAATCAGATCTTTGGTTTAAGCTTGGTGGTGTTTATATGCAGAAAGGGGAGTTTGATGCGGCGTTTACCTGTTACGACTACGCGATTCGCTTAGACCCTCAAGCGCCTTCAGGCTTGTATGCCGCTAAAGCTACCGCACTTTATTATCTCAGTTCACAAGCGATGAGTGATGACGTCAACAAACTGCTAGAGCAATCTATGGATCTTGATCCGAACGATCGAACGGCCTTGATGTTAATCGCGACCGATCACTTCATCAGTATGCGCTATCAACAAGCGATCGATGCTTGGACTCAAATTCTCGACTCTAATCAGAAGGGGATTGATCGTGTTTCTATTATCCACTCGATCAACCAAGCCAAACAGATGATCCGTTAAGCTTGGCCCAATCGCTAGTCGTTAATCGTTAGCCTTTGGCTATTTACTTTCCTGCATTTCAATCAGGCCACCTGCGTTGTGGATTTGAGTAAACCCTTGAGCTTGTAAGAATTGATAGGCTTGTCCTGAGCGATTACCACTGCGGCAATACAACACGATTGGCTGGTCTTTATCTATGTTGGCAAAGTGTGTTGCGACCTCAGACAGTGGGTAGTTAATGGCGTTGTCGAGATGCCCTTGTTTGAACTCCTCAGGTGTTCTGACATCAACTACCAATGCGCCTTTCTCAATTAACTCCCAACCTATATCGGCGCGCTCAGACGCTTGAACGCCAGAACTTAACAGTGCAACGCACAATGCTGAAAGTGAAAATAAGGTTTTCATTGTTTATTCCTTGAATTGGAGAGTAGATCGGAGGTAGGTATTGATGTGTATTCCCCAAAAACCTAAAAAACCAACCACACCATAATAGTGTGACTGGTTTTTACGTAATGGTCTAATTGAAGAAACTAGTATTCGTAGTTGGCTTCACGCTTTTCAGCTTGCTCTTCCCACTTAGGTACCACCGTGTCTAAGAAGTGTTGCTTCTCAGCATTCATCTTATCCATGTCCATTCCTAGCGCTTTCTGAGCGGCTTCTTTGGTTGAGATATCTGGAATCTCGATTGGATCGGTAATGCCTTTCTTCGCAAGTAGACGAACAATCTTAGTTCGCGCGTCTGCTGCGCGGTCAACCGCCGTTCCAAGAACCTCTAGGGCTACTTCAGGTGCGTGCATGTGAACACCGTGAGATGCGATCGCGTAATCCCAGCGCCATTGAGCGTGACGGATATCTTGTAGGATGGGCTCCATCTCTTGTTCTGTTGCGCCTGCTTCCCATGCTGCGCCAGCTTCAAAGTGAGCGGCTACGATTTGTTTCTCAGCAGTCAGCTTCATGTTCAGCACTTGCGCTTTACGGCTTGAAACGATGTTAAGCATGGTCTCTTTAGATTGAGTGTGACAGTTTGCACAGGTATCTTCGAAGCGGTCGAATGGGTTACCCACTTTATGGTCGGTATAAACGGTGCCATCTTCTTTGGTCACTTTCGGCATATGACAGTCAGCACAAACGACTTTGTTCTTACCGTGGATGCCTTCACGCCAAGTTTCGTAACCTGGGTGCTGAGCCTTTAGCATTGGTGCTTTAGAGACTTTATGTGTCCAATCTTTAAAACCAATCTGATCGTAGTACTCTTCCATCTGTTCAACACGCGTCCCTTTATCCCAAGGGAATTTCACACCTTTTGTTGGACCCGTGAAGTAGTATTCCACGTGACACTGAGCACACACAGAGGCTTGCTGATCAAAGCGACCTTGCTCTTCGAAGTTCTTCCCAATCGCATCGAACGCACGTTCAACATAAGGACGAGTGATCTTTAGTGCAGGTTCGCCATTTTTAAAGCCTTCACTTTGAGTATCGTGACAGTCGGCACAACCAATTGGATTGACTATCTCGCTGCCAAGACGAGCCCATTTACCTTCAAAGTAGCCGTCTTCACCACGCTCTTCAATAACGCGTGCTACGTCTGGGCTTTTACAGCTCCAGCACGCCATTGGCATTGGGCCTGAATTTTCGTCGGTTGGTCCGCCAGTACGCAGGGTTTGTCTTACATCATCAACCGCATAAAAGTGGCCGCGGGCTTTGTTGTAGTCTTTCGCGAAACCGTAGCCCGCCCATAGAATAACCATGTTTGGATCTTCTTTTAGTGCGTCTTCAATGGCTTCGCTCTCTGACGTTTGTCTCCATGAATGGTATTGATCTGGGTGGTTTTGCTCGAACTGGTCGTTACGAGGATCACCAATTTCTTTTTGTTCAGACGCAGCAAAACTGGTCGCGCTTACTAGTGATGCGCTAACCATTAATAATGCTGTGACGGAATTACGTATCCAATGCTTTTTCACAGTGATATCTCCAATATACTGATTTTTATACCAAGCGTTGTGAGTTTGCTATTCAAATTAAGAACTGGAGAATTGCTGTTTATATTAATTCATAAATAAACACATTTTGTTACGTGTCGGATGTTTGCTTGTTTTAGATCAATTAATGACAGTGACTTCAATCACGTTGAAGTTTATATAGCCCTAAAGGGGTATGTGGACATCAAGTTAGACTGGTCTTATTGAGAATTATTATCATATATAACAAATAATTACCCGACATGCCCTCACTATAAATAGGGTGATTGTGTTCACATATTACCCTTTGTATATTTCGCTTTACCTAATTAGGGGTATATTCTAAATATAGAAAGCGTTGTGGCTTATCCAAAATAAGAATTGATATCATTTAAGCGGTAATAATATCGTTTAAGGGTACTTTTGTTTAACCGGAATATTATTTAGTTGAGAGTTAAATAATGCCGGTATAAGGAAAGGATAAAATGGGCAATATTAAATTGGCCATAGTCATAATGCTTAAATCCCTTCTAGCATTCTGCCTCTATGGTTATTCCATTCATGCTGTTGCAGAGCCTGCTGTTACGCCAGTAGGAGAGTCAACAAGACATGAAGTCGAATTAATACGTGACAAAGATTACAAGTGTGTCCAATGCCATAAAGATTCTAAAGAAACGGTATTTGGTTCACATGGTGAGAGTGCGCACGCTTTGCTTGGCCGTGAAGTGAATTGCACAGATTGTCATAGTTCTATTGGCCCCGATCACCGTGATGGTGCACCTGAGGTGGTGAAGTATCGCGCGGCTCAATCACAACCCGGAACCGAAAAGGTTTTCCTCGATCCTAGCTTAATCCTAGATGCCAACAGCCAATGTATAGATTGTCATAAGCCTGATGATCTGCGCGAAGCGAGTTGGACTCATGACGTACACGCACAAAACTTAACGTGTTCAAACTGTCACGATGTGCATGCGAGTGAAGCGAAGGTGCTTGGCTTAGATAAAAAGCAAACCATCAAGCTGTGTGTGGATTGCCATTCAGACTTCAACCAGAAGAAAGAAGGGGAGTAATCTATGAGCTGCTCAAGAAGAAACTTTTTAGCTGGCGCGGGTGCCGTTATTTTCACAACTGGTGTTGCAGGTACTGCAGCGGTTACAAGCCGCAAAACGCTGGCTAATGTTCAGGAAGATGGCACCAAGCGTTACGGAATGGTTCATGACGAAACCGCTTGTATTGGCTGTACTGCTTGTACTGAGGCGTGTCGTGAAGTAAACAAAGTGCCTGAAGGCGTATCGCGCTTAGAAATCATAAAGAGCGAACCTCAAGGTGAATATCCAAATGTTGATTACCGTTTCACTCGTAACTCTTGTCAACATTGTGATAATGCACCTTGTGTGATGGTTTGCCCAACAGGCGCCGCCTATAAAGATGAGAAGACAGGAATTGTTGATGTACATAAAGAGAAGTGTGTCGGCTGTGGTTATTGCCTGCTAGCTTGTCCATATCAAGTGCGCTTCTTCCATCCTAAGAATAAGTCGGCCGACAAATGTAACTTCTGCCGCGATACCAATCTTGCGCAAGGTAAATTACCTGCTTGTGTTGAATCTTGCCCTACCAATGCGCTGATATTTGGCGACTTAAATGACCCTAAGAGCGAGATAAACCAGGTACTTAAATCTGAAGTGGTTTACAGAGATAAGGCTTATCTAGGTACTCAGCCAAAACTCTATAAAGTGCCACACCAAAAAGGGGAGATTTGATTATGAGTGCATGGGATACAGCGTTTCAATCAGGTACCGTGGTTTGGGACTGGATCATTGCTATCTATCTGTTTTTGGCGGGTATGTCAGCGGGTGCAGTGATGATCTCGATTTACCTTAAGAGAAAGGTGATTGAGGACGATCCAGCGAATAATGGTGTATTAAAGGCAACGGCTTTTCTAGCACCATTCGGGATCATCTCAGGTTTATTGATCTTGGTTTTCCACCTGACGAAACCACTATCATTTTGGAAGATCATGATCTTTTATAATCCGACGTCAGTGATGTCGATGGGTGTGATCTTATTCCAAGTGTATATGGTGATCCTATTTGTTTGGATCGGCATTATATTCCGAAATCAGATTGCCGTATTCTTGAGTGATCAAGCATGGTTAAAAGGGCGACTCGATTTTGTCAGTAACTGGATTGGCAAATTAGAATCTTTTGAGAATGTTTTTGAAATATTCTTAGCTGTGCTTGCGCTATTACTTGCGGCTTATACTGGCTTCTTACTCTCTGCGCTAAATACCTTCCCAATGCTGAATAACCCAGTGTTGCCGATATTGTTCTTATTCTCGAGTTTATCCTCGGGAGCGGCGGCATGTATTTTATTTGGTGTGTTGGTCTTTAAGGAGTCTCCGCATAGTGCGAGTATTTCTTGGATCCACGGCTTCGAACGTCCTGTTGTTATGTTTGAACTGTTTGTCCTTGTTACTTTCTTCACTGGGTTGATATTTGCTGGTGGTCAAAGTGAGCAGGCAGTATGGAACGCAATCGGCAGTGGTTTCTGGGCGAGTTGGTTCTGGTATGGCGTTATCGGTGTTGGCATGGTTCTACCATTGTTGCTGAATGCCGTTACACCAACCTCGATCCGCCATAGCTCGGTGTATATTTTCTCGGTGACTTCACTAAGCCTAATGGGCGTATTAATGCTGCGAACTTTTGTTCTTTATGCAGGGCAGTTAACGATAGCTTAATTTTGCTCAAGTTTATTAGTGAGCAGATGTTGGATACTAAATATCTGCTTATTAATGAACATGCTTTAAACAAATATGAGATGCGTGTTCAGATCGGCTCTGCTCAAGCGGAGCCTTATTGAGGTGATATGGTCGGTTCTTTGGGGCTGTTTAGTTTGGTGTTGGTTGCTGTACTCAGCAGCATTATTGGTGTGCATTCGTTTTACCAAATGCTAAATAAACGGACGCAAAATCTAGGTTTGATCCGCAGTTTCTCTCTTTCAAGCGCGTTGTTTTCTCTCGCTTCTTTCGCGTTGCTTGGCTATGCCTTTGTCAGTGATGACTTCTCTATTCTCTATGTCGCTGAACATTCAAATACTCAATTACCCTCATTTTTTAAGCTCGCAGCCGTATGGGCAGGTCATGAAGGTTCCTTGTTATTTTGGGTACTGACGATCAGCGTCTGGTCTGGCGTTATCGCCTTACAAAAACACTATTCAAATGAATACCAAAGCCGTGTGTTGTGGGTAATGAATCTACTGCTCGCGATATTTGCTTGGTTCACCTTATTCGCATCAAACCCATTTGAAATGAACGCGACATTACAGCTAGAAGGGCGCGACCTTAACCCAATGCTGCAAGATGTCGGTCTGATTTTTCACCCCCCACTGCTTTACCTTGGCTATGTCGGCTTTTCTGTGGTGTTGGCATTTGCAGTTGCCGCTTTGCTGGTTGATCCTATTGAGTTTGATTGGGTTGCCCATTGTCGCAGTTGGTGTTTAGTCGCTTGGATCTTTTTAACCGCGGGGATCATTCTTGGTTCTTGGTGGGCATATTACGAGTTGGGCTGGGGCGGCTGGTGGTTCTGGGATCCGGTTGAAAATGCAAGTTTGTTGCCGTGGCTTACTTCGACCGCTTTACTGCACAGCCTAGGCGTTGCTAAGGGCAAGCAACAGTTGCTGAAGTGGTCACTTAGCCTTGCTTTCATTACGTTTTGTTTAAGTATCCTCGGTACTTTTATTGTTCGATCTGGCGTCCTCACTTCCGTTCATGCTTTTGCTGTTGACCCAACCAAAGGTATCGCGCTGTTGCTGATACTGGTTTTGGTGTTAGTGAGTTCGTTTTCTCTTCTTATTGTTCGTGGTGAATCTTTCGAGTCGAATCCAATCACTAGCTTTGCGAGTAAAAGTTTTTTGAGTTTAGTGGCGGTACTTATATTTGTACTGGGTACGGCGGTGGTGGTGTTTGGTACCTTCTACCCAATGGTTTTTGAATTACTTGGCCTTGGAAATATCTCTGTGGGCGCACCTTACTTTAATCTTCTTATTGCGCCATTGGCTCTGCTTGCGATGGGAGTGATAGGGTTAGCGCCATTGCTCAGTATCAAACCTCAAGCGTCGAAAGGTGTGATTGGAATTATTGCCTTATTGTCTCTCTGTCTTGGCTTTGTAACTTATGTTTTGCAAGTTGAAGCGATCCAAGTGATGGTGCTAATGACATGGTCACTTGCGTTTTGGGTAGCCCTGACTCATGTTTACGGCTTAGCGGTAACGCGCAACTCTAAGTTTCAACGCAAAGTATGGGTGATGACGTTGGCGCATGTGGGTGTCGCAGTATTAGCGATAGGTGCCGCGATGAACAGTTACCATTCATTTGAGCGAAGTTACAAATTGAGCCCAGGTGAAGAGGTTGAGTTTATGGGCTGGACGCTCTCTCATCGTGATACCGAGCTCTATGTCGCCTCCAACTTTACTGCAGAAAAAGCGATACTCGAATTAGATGCTAGCGAGCAAAGCTTTTCCATCGCGCCAGAAAGAAGACACTACCAAGTTCGTGTTATGAACATGAGTGAGCCTGCAATGAAGTGGTTCTGGCATGGCGATGTTTATATCACCATGGGCGAGAAAGTCGATTCCACCGCTTACGCATTTCGTGTTCAGTATAAGGCGTATGCGCGCTGGATCTGGTTTGGTGGGCTGTTCTCCATTATCGGCGCTTTGCTCTCATTGACTCATCGTAAAAAGAAAACCGTTAAGGCGTCACAGTATGCATACCAGCGTTCGTAACAAGCTAATTACTCTAATTGCCTTAGCATTGATTGTGGTGCTGGGATTTGTCTTTGCGCTTGATAATAAGCAGCAATCGACGATTGTGTCGGAGCAAAAAAGGGCATTCCCAGAATTCATATCTACTGCGTTAGCGAATAGTGAAGGCATCAGTAGTAAACAGGAAATTACGTTGGCTGATGTCACTCAGCATCCTTATCAACTGGTTAATGTATGGGCTTCGTGGTGCGGTATATGTAAAACTGAGCACGCTTTTTTGCTCAAACTTCATGATAAAGGTATTCCAATTGTTGGGCTCAATTATCGAGATAACTCCGGGGCAGCGATCAATGTGTTATCGAGCGATGGCAATCCGTACTCAACGGTGATCAGTGATCCTCAAGGTAAGCTAGCGTTAGAACTCGGCGTAATCGGTACTCCTGAAACGTATCTGGTCGACGCTGACGGCCAAATCATTAAGAAGTTACTGGGCGTGATCAACGAATCAGTGTGGCAAGAAGAACTTGCGATGTATTTTGATGGTGCGAATGGATGATGAAGCCTTTAATACAAGCACTCGTTGTGCTGTCTACGCTTATGGTTATTAGTTTTCCGACTTTGGCAGAAGATCTGTTTACAGCCAGTAATAAGGATACGAGTATTCAAGTTGAACTGTTTGAGTTTGAAAACCCAGAACAACAGCAGCGCGCTATTACATTGGCAAAAACCCTACGTTGCCCGCAATGCCAGAATCAAAACTTGATTGAGTCGAACTCTCCAATTGCAAAAGACTTACGCCTCGTTGTATTCAATATGGTGAAAGCAGGGAAGAGTAATAATGAGATTACTCAATATATGACGGAAAGGTTCGGTGAATTTGTGCTCTATAAACCAGCAATGAGTGTTTCAAACTTATTACTTTGGCTACTGCCGAGCGTATTATTTCTATTATTTATATATTTATCAGTAAAAAGTGTTAGAAAGAGCTCATAAAAATTATGTATTACTGTTTACCAATTGACCTGTATTTTGTAACATTAAAGGATTATAAAGGCTAAGCACTGTTATATAAGGATGTATCTGTGGATAACGTAATCTCAAATTTAAAGAAAGAGTTCCATACTCGTGTCCGATCTGACAAATGGGCAGAAAAATACAGTGCAAAGTCGAGCATTTCTACGCTTACTCAAGAAGAGTTAAACGAATTAGAGAACGCTTGGGTTCAGCTTGTCATCTGGAAGCAAACTCAAGTAAGTTGATCGTTCTGTAAAAAATCGTAGCCTTAGCCGCAACTGATTAATTTATAACCCCATGTTGGTCATTCCAATGTGGGGTTTTTTGTTACCTGAAAAATTATTGTTATAATATAATAATTAGTGCATGGTCGACCTTGAAAAAAATTGTTAACAGCCTCATAGTGTCTATCATTAGATAGTTAGCTACAAAATATTGCCTAGACATATAATGTAGTGTTGTTAAATACATCGAATTTTCAAGTGAGTATAGCTATGGCGGAAGTGCGTGCCAGAATAGATTTCAAAGTAGGGGTAACAAGCAGTATTGATGCTGAACTTCTGTCTTTTCATGGATTGAAAACAGATAAAGAGCATGTTGCTGTGATATTTAAATCAGCAGACAAGACACAAGACATACCTCTTGTTCGTATGCACTCTGAGTGCCTGACTGGTGATGTTTTCCATTCCTCTCGCTGTGACTGTGGTGAGCAGCTAGACGAAACCATTAGAATTATGGGTGAGACGGGTGGAGTGATTCTTTACTTACGCCAAGAAGGTCGTGGTATTGGTTTATACAATAAAATCGATGCATACCGCCTGCAAAGTGAAGGTATGAACACTTACGAAGCCAATAACCATCTAGGTTTCGGTGATGATTTGCGTGATTTTACTGAAGCGGCAGAAATGCTTCGTGCTTTGGGAACCACAAAAATTCGCCTAGTCACTAACAACCCAAAGAAAATCAATGAGCTGAAATCTTTTGGTATTGAGATTGAAGAAGTGGTGAACACCTCTGCTCATGTTAAGTCGGGTAATGAAAGCTACCTGAGGGCAAAAGTCTCACACGGTAAGCATAATCTGGATATCTGATTAGTCTCTTTGTTGCGCTTAACATAAAAATGTTTAAAGACCTCACATATGTGAGGTTTTTTTGTATTTATCTTGCAATAAAATTGTAAGTTTGTATTATTCCAATTCGTAGTGCAAATGATAATGGTTTGCACTATTACTACGAATGATAATTTAAAGCTCAACAAGGATGCTTCATGACTATTAAATCTTTAGTGACAAAAGCCGTAACTTCGTCACTCCTTTTTGCCTCTGCTTCTTCTTTCGCAGCAGTAACTCAAGATCAAGTTGTTGAACATTACGCAGATATTGCTCATGCCGTGTTTGCAGATTCCGTAATTACAGCAAAAGCGTTGAACTCTTCTATTGATACCTTCTTAGCTTCTCCTTCTGCTGGCAACTTCGAACAAGTAAAACAAGCTTGGCTTGAGTCTCGCGTACCTTACCAACAGTCAGAAGTATTCCGCTTTGGTAACGTTGTTGTTGACGATTGGGAAGGCCAATTGAACGCATGGCCACTTGATGAAGGCCTAATCGATTACGTTTCGACTGATTACCAATATGAGCTTGGTAACGAAGGCGCTAGCGCAAACATCGTTGCTAATAAAACTTTCCAAATTGGTCAGACAACGGTAGACGCAACCAACATTACTCCAGAACTAATTGCAGATCTCAACGAGATCGGTGGCTCTGAAGCAAACGTAGCGTCTGGCTACCACGCGATTGAATTCCTACTTTGGGGTCAAGATTTAAACGGCACAAACAGCGGTGCAGGTGAGCGTGCTTACACTGACTTCGTTGTCGGCGCTGAGTGTACTAATGGCAACTGTGACCGTCGTGGCGCATACCTAAAAGCATCAGCTGAATTGCTTATCCAAGATCTAGAATGGATGGAAAAACAGTGGGCTGAAGGCGAAAAAGGTAACTACCGTCAAGAGCTTCTTTCTGAATCTAGTGACAACGGCCTACGTAAAATGCTATTTGGCATGGGTTCACTGTCTCTAGGTGAACTAGCGGGTGAGCGTATGAAGGTTGCACTAGAAGCAAACTCTACTGAAGACGAGCACGATTGTTTCTCTGATAACACGCACAACTCTCACTACTACAACGAGCAAGGCATCTACAACGTTTACACGGGTCTATATAAGCGTGAAGACGGCACTCTGCTTTCAGGTCCAAGCCTGTTTGACCTAGTAGAGCAAAAAGATGAGCAAGCTGCGAAAGAGATCCAAAAGCAGTTTGACCTAGCACGTGCACAAGTTGGTCAACTAGTAACGTCTGCTGAGAAAAACAACCAGCACTTCGATCAGCTAATTGCTGCTGACAACGCTGCGGGTAACGCACTAGTAAACAAAACGATTGTTGCGCTAGTGTCTCAAACCGCTGCGATTGAGCGTGCCGCTGGTGTTATTGGTATTGATAGCCTTAACCCAGACACGGCTGATCACGAGTTCTAAGAACCCGAGACGAAAACAATTAAGGGCTCTCATTGAGCCCTTAATTGTTTGTTATTCAAAATAGTTACTCCCACATAAAAACTAAAATCAAAAACACCGCAAGGCAATGTATGAAGTCGTATCTATCAGCCTCACTATTAACCGCACTGTTTTTCTTATCGCCATTACATGCCCATGAAACTTACTCTGGTGGTAAAACGACTGTGAAGAAAGAGGGAGCGAATGCTTTTTCTCTTCCTGCAGCCAATCTACCAATGAGCAAACGCTTGGATTTCAGTGTTGGTAACAGTTTCTTCAGAAACCCTTGGGTACCTGCACCCTCATCAACCGATGCGCGTGATGGGTTAGGCCCACTATTCAACACCAACGGTTGTCAAAACTGCCATATTAAAGATGGTCGTGGTCATGCGCCTGAAAAAGGCGATGAGAACGCGGTTTCAATGTTAGTTCGCTTAAGTATTCCAGCCGAAACGCCAGAGCAGAGACAAGCCTTCATTCGTGATGGTGGTATTCCAGAACCGACTTACGGCGGCCAGTTACAAGATTTCGCGCTTCAAGGTGTGAAACCAGAGGGTAAAGTGAACATCAGCTACACAGATGTTCCCGTTGAATTCAAAGACGGCACAGTCGTGACTCTGCGTAAACCAACCCTAAAGATTACTGATCTTGCTTTTGGCGAGATGCACCCTAAAACAGAGTTTTCTGCGCGCGTTGCGCCGCCAATGATTGGCCTTGGTCTGCTGGAGAGCATTTCAAAAGAAACGATTCTTGGATTTGCTGATCAGCAATTGGCCGACAAACAAGGTATTTCAGGTAAAGCTAACTATGTTCTCGATGTTCAAACCAACGAAATGGCTCTAGGTCGTTTTGGTTGGAAAGCTGGACAGCCAAACCTAATGCAGCAAAATGCGGCGGCGTTTAACGGTGATTTGGGCTTAACGAGTCGCTTATTCCCGAATGAAAACTGCACATCAGCGCAATCCACTTGTGATGATTTTCCAAATGGTGGCAAACCAGAAGTCAGCGACAACATTCTAGATTTTGTTGAGTTTTATTCGCAGCATCTAGCGGTACCTATTCGTCGTAATGTCGACAATCCAGTCGTTGTTCAGGGTAAAAAGCTGTTTAAAGACGCGGGTTGTCAAAGTTGTCACCAAGCTGAATTCCGCACGGCAGAGCGTGAAGGCTTACCGGCACTGTCTAAGCAGTTAATTAGCCCATATACCGATATGTTGCTGCACGATATGGGTGAAGGCTTAGCGGATAACCGTCCTGAGTATCTTGCGAATGGCCAAGAATGGCGCACAACACCTTTATGGGGATTAGGCTATACCAAAGAAGTGAATGGTCACACGTTCTTACTTCATGATGGTCGTGCGAGAAATGTTATGGAAGCTGTGCTTTGGCATGGCGGTGAAGCAGAAATGGCGAAACAAAACGTTTTAGCTCTTAGTAGCAGCGAGCGTGAAGCGCTATTGGCGTTCTTAAACTCGTTATAGGCTGAGTTGAATTCAGTTTAGTTAACGGCTAGTGACTTAAGAAAGCCGCTATCAAACCACTTAGCACCGCTGAACTTGTAGGAATACGAGGCCAGCGGTCGTTTCGTATTTAATGAACTCATATAATTAAAAGAAAAATTAGGAAGTAAGGTAACAGCATGACACATAAATTTTTGTTAATGCCTTTGTCGGTATTAATCATGGCAGGCTGCCAATCATCGGGTGAGCAAGCCGCTTCATCTGAGGTTAACGGTGTGTCTTATCAAGCAGACACGACCGACCATATCAGTCGCAGTGTCTATCAACAAGAGTTTGATTCTGCAGTCCTATTCGCCAAGCAAGCCAACGAGCTAGAAGTCTTGATGCAGGGTTATTGCCAAACTAATGATGTTGAGTTAGATGCTTTAAAAAGTCAGTGGCAGCTCACCATGAACAGCTGGATGGCACTACAAGGCCAAGAAAGAGGCCCAACAGCAGCGCTTGAAGAGAGCTGGAATGTTCAATTCTGGCCAGACAAAAAGAACACGACGGGTCTTAAGATGCGTCAGTTAACTCAGCAGAACAAAGCTTGGACTCAAGACGAAATCGCGCAGCAGAGTGTGACCGTTCAAGGGCTAGGTGCGTTGGAATGGTCGCTTTATGACGAGCAATCGCCACTGCTTCAAGACAAAGCGCTAGGTTGCCAATCATCACAAGCGATTACTGAAAACTTAGCGATTAAGTCATCTTCGATTGCGCAGGCATGGCAGGTTAACCCTTGGTTAGCGCTAGACGAGACTCGCTGGGAGTCTGAATACATCGCTTTATTGACCAACCAACTTGATTACAGCATGAAAAAACTGAGTCGCCCGATGGCGAAAATTGGTCATCCGCGTCCTTACTTCTCAGAATCATGGCGTGCACAAACCTCGATGACTCAACTAAAAGCGAATGTAGCAGCACTTCAGAATTTGTACCTTGCCGATGGCAATGGTCTAGACGGCTTGTTGAGAGAGAAGGGCTTAAACGACCTAGCTGATCGCGTTGCTGAGCAGTTCACATTGACGCTAGATACTTGGCCTACAGACTCAAGCTTGTTTGAGTTATTGCAGAGCAAAGAGGGCTATCGAGATGTGCTGACTCAATACAACAAACTAGAACGTTTGAAGTACCTGATTCATGAAGAAGTGGCGATAGAGCTTGGCGTGGTAATAGGATTTAATGCTACCGATGGTGACTGATACTACGCGAAGAACGCTACTCAAGGCTGCACTGGGTTGTGCAGCTGTTCCAATGCTTCCGTTTGGCTGCGCTAGTCGCTCTGGTGCTGTGAGCTCATCTAGTGAGCCTCAATTAATCGGTTGTGCGCTGAATGGGCGTGGCCAATATTCAGCGGTTGTGGCTGACGAATATGGAATGCTATTGAGTCAACTGCCGATCCCAGATCGTGGTCATGGCGTCGCGATTTGCCCAACCTCATCACATGCGGTGGTTTTTGCTCGTCGTCCTGGTGACTATTTTATGGTGTTTGACTATAAAAACGGTCAGCAGATCAAAATGGTCGTGAAAGGTAACAACCGTCACTTCTATGGTCATGGCGTTTACTCATTAGATGGCAAGTTACTGTATGCCACTGAAGGGAAAACGGACAGCAGCCAAGGTGTGATTGGCGTTTACGATGTCGCGCAAGGCTATCGTAAGGTCGAAGAGTTCAGCGGTTTTGGTATTGGGCCTCATGAAGTGATCATCATGCCGGATGGTAATCTCGCGATCGGCGTTGGTGGCGTTCATACTGATGGTAGAACACCGAAAAACCTCGATTCGATGCAGCCGAGCTTGAGTTATGTTTCTCCTGAAGGTGTGTTACTTGATCAGGTTGAATTGTTGGATAAGAAGCTGAGCATTCGACACTTAGCCCATGATGGTGCTGAAACCGTGCTTTGTGGCCAGCAATATCGTGGTGAACCAGATGAGTATCCTTCGCTATTGGCGATGCATACTAAAGACGGCCAGTTTGAATCGCTGAACGCAGAGCCAGAGCAATGGGCAAGGTTCAATCACTATATCGCCAGCATTGCGGCGTCAGATGATTGGATTATTGCGACTTCGCCAAGAGGCAACTGCTACGGTATTTGGTCTAAAGAAACCAAAGAATTAGTAGAACTCTCTGCATTATCTGATGCTTCTGGTGCTGTGCTGCTTGATGGTGAGTTTCGATTAAGCTCTGGGGCAGGAAGTGTGGTAAGCCAGAGCAAGCCTTATGAGAAATCAACTCAGCAATCATCGGTCCAGTGGGATAACCATTGGAGTTCAATCTGATTTATAAAGCCTCTTAAAAATAACATGCTTACTCCCATTTCTTTGCCATACTTATGAGATGGTTGGTGATGGAGTTAAGCATGTTCGCGAAATACTTCTGTGGATTATTAGTTCTAGTTTCTGTGCACGCATGGAGCTATACGAGTTCTGACGAGAGTCGATTTATTCCGGCTGATTCAGAGCTCTCTTTTATGCTGATTTATCCAGAGCTTACCCAGAGTATTTATCAAGACTCGTCTCTGCCTATTCTTTGGGATTCACCTGAACTTGTTAAGGCGTTTGAATTTCAATTGTCGCTTCTCGAACAAGCTCAAATGGCACCACTCTTCGAGCGACAACTCAAGCAAATTCGTCACTATCAATCTCATGCTCAATGGCAAGAGTTGGACATATTACTCACCGATACCTTTATCTACTACCTGAGCTACGTTGAAAATGCGCCGCTTGCCGGTAAAGAGTGGTACTTCTCGGGCAAGCTGCATTCCAAATTACCAGCGCCTTCTCCGCATATTCTGATGAGATTAAAAAGCAGCGTTGCCAATGATTACTTATTGGAGATGGTGCTGTCTTACGCGCCGCCTGTTGGGGATTTTGACCAATTCAAAGCAACCTATTCGGTGTTAGAAACCGCCTCTGAACTCAATATTGAACGATATAGACAGAAAGGTTTGAAGCGCTTGGGTGACGAGCTTTCAGACAAAACGGTTCTTGTTGAGCGCATTGCCTTGGTTGGTGTTGATACCTCGATGATCGCGGTCGATTTTCCCGAGTTCGATCGAGATCTGCAAACGGCGATTAAATCTTTTCAGCGCATGCACGGCCTTACAGACGATGGGATCGTCGGGCCAGATACGATCAAATGGATCAACATGAGCTTTGATGATCGCTTGACTTCATTGGCTCTGAATGCCGAACGTGTTCGTTTGTGGCCAAGAGACAGAGACTCTCTCATCGTCGTCAATGTCCCTAGTTTTGATATGAAGTATTGGGAAGATGGCGAAGAGGTCTTTGAGTCCAAAGTCGTGGTGGGCAGAAAGTCGCGAAAAACGCCGCTTTTAGAGATAAACCTCGATTCGGTCATCCTAAACCCGACTTGGAATGTGCCATGGAAAATCATGGTCAAAGACATCTTGCCTAAGGTGAAAGCGGACGAAAGCTATCTAGATACACACAACTTCCAAGTGATTGACGGTTGGCGCACTATGGAGACGGTCGACACCACTGAGATCGATTGGCAGACCATCAATTTCAATTCTTTCCCATATCGAATGCGTCAGCAGGCCGGGTCGCGTAATGCATTAGGTTTGTACAAGTTCAACACACCTAACAAGCGAGCGATCTATCTGCACGATACGCCAAGCAAAGGTCTGTTTAATGACGACTTCCGTGCTTATAGCTCCGGCTGCATACGTGTTGAACATGCAGAGGAATTGGCTGAGTTGTTGTTTGCTACTAAGGTAAGGAAAGTACCTAACCAAAGTGATGACCTTGCTCCGAATACTAAGGTGCGACTCAAGAAGCGAATCCCCGTACATATCATTTATCAAACCGTATTGTTTGAAGAAGGGGGCATACAGTATCGTGGTGACATCTATCAATATGATAAAGAGGGTGGTTAATTATCAGTGAAGCCAATAAGGGTGATCTTGACCAAAAAATGACAACCAAGCTTCTATTGATAAAATTATAATGTGGATCAATAACTAACCGTGCAAAGGTTACAAATACTAACCTTTTGGGCGGTTTTTGTACGTTGACGCAGCAATTACCATTATGTATCGTGCATTTTTCGTTCGATCTAATTGGTTTTTTTGCTGTATGTCTCAAAGTTTATTTTCACGCCGTCAGTTTCTGATTTACGCTGGTGGTACCGCTGTTGTCGCCTCAATTACTCCTTCTATCGCTTTTGCTTCATACCCTGATCAACCAAGAACGATTAGCATGAACAATCTTCACACTGGTGAACGATTAGAGACCTGTTATTTCGATGGCACTAACTATGTTGGTGACGAGATGGCACGCCTCAGCAAATTATGTCGCGATTTCCGCCGTAATGAAATTCACCCAATGGATAAGAACCTGTTTGATCAGATCACTCAGATTCAAAATGTCTTAGGTATTCAAAAAGAAGTTCAAATTATCTCTGGTTACCGTTCTCCTGCGACCAATGAAGCATTGCGCTCTAAGTCGAGTGGCGTAGCGAAGAAGAGCTACCACATGTTGGGTAAAGCGATTGATTTCCGTATTGATGGCGTCAACCTAAAAGAATTAAGAGACGTAGCCAAAAGCCTGAACGCGGGTGGTGTAGGTTATTATGCACGTAGCAACTTTATCCATATCGATACTGGCCCAGTTCGCAGCTGGTAGCGCTAGGCTTAGATTGCGAGCGAAACGGTAGGGACTTGTCAAAGTAGACATCCAATGTCATAGTTTGCCCAAATTTCAGTTTGCCCTTTAAGGTTTGTATATGTCTCTCAAGTATCAAGTTGTCCCTGTTACCTCTTTCTCTCAAAACTGCTCAATTGTGTGGTGTGATGAGACAATGGAAGGCATCGTTGTCGATCCGGGCGGTGACGTTCAACAGCTGGCTGCGATCATTGAAGAGCTAGGTGTTAAAGTGGTGAACTTGGTACTGACGCACGGTCACTTAGACCATGTGGGTGGCACTGTACCGCTTGCTGAGATCTTGAACGTGAACATTGTTGGCCCACATAAGGCAGACAACTTTTGGCTTCAAGGTTTAGAGAATCAAAGCCAGATGTTTGGTTTCCCACTGTGCAAAGCTTTTGAACCAAACACATGGTTGGAAGAGGGCGACAAAGTGACTTTTGGTAACCAAGTGATTGATGTGATTCATACTCCGGGCCACACACCTGGTCACGTTGTACTGTTCAGCGAGCAAGCGCGCATGGCGTTTGTTGGTGATGTTTTATTTAACGGTGCTATTGGTCGTACGGATTTCCCACAAGGCGATTTCAACACGCTGATTGCTTCAATCAAGACTAAGCTTTGGCCACTAGGCAGCGACGTAACATTCGTTCCGGGTCATGGCCCTGAATCGACATTTGGCCGCGAACGCGCATCAAACCCATTCGTAGCAGATGAAATGCCTCTGTACTAGGTCTTTGATTTAATAGAAGAACGATTGAAAATGAAGCTTAGCTTTTCCTATGAAAGCTAAGCTTTTTTTATGGTTCATCGTGGATTAGCGTGCGAGTTTATTTTTAAACCTGTTTAATTTTAATCAGAAAGACGCTCGGCAGCCGCTAAGTAGCGTCGAGCAAGTCCAATAAACTCTTCTCCACTCATATTCAAATCTTGAGTTGATATGAAAATATCGTAACCGTGGAAACCCCTCTGATATTTCATCCTATTCGCTAGCATCGCCTGCAACCCGGAATAGTCTTTAATCACTGCGTTTTTCGCATTCGATTTATGGGATTTCGATTCATGGGGTGAATCTGGGCTAGTCTGTGTTTGGCTATCGTTGAAGATAACCTCGTCAGTATTTTGTGACTCTTTATATCTGTTCAGTTCCACACAACCGCTCTCAGTGCAGCGCGCATGGTAATGCGATGAGTCGAGAACCATATCTTCAAAGTTTGACTCTTTACCCGCTTGCTTGGCGCCCAGATACAAAAGTGCTCGCTGGCTCAGCAATAACTCGCAAGTGATTTTAGGGCAAATTGAATCGAGGTAGGGCGAGTAATCTTTAACCTTGATACCAACCCAAGGAAGAGGTTGATGCCACCCCTCTTGCTCGTAGGTACACATGCCAATCTTTTCAATATTGCTCCACTTTAAAACCCACCCACCTTTATAAAAATGCTGCTGAAAATGCGTCGGTGTGAGAGTGAACATCACTCTGCTGCGCAACATTAAATAATAGCCAGTTCCGAGTAGGGCAATAATGCAAAATGCACCCACGATCAGTAACTTTGGATTGTCACTGTACAGAGCAACGATCAAGCAAACGAAGCCTAAAACAACGGCCAGAATACGGTACGAACGTGTGAACGAAGGCAAAGAGAAATTGGTAAGGTGACGAGTGTCCATAGGCAACACCAAGTTTTCATATTTTTGTCTGGATGGATAACCAGTGTATATGACCCTGAATTGATAAGTCGATGATTAAATAATAGACGCTAGTAGACAATATCGGTATTTTTCGTCGACTTTCGGCGCTTCACTCTACAAATAGCTCCTGTTTTTTGGTATAAATCGCGCTTCAAATTTTCACCACTGCGAAAAGAGCAGTGAACTGGAGAAATATTCAATGAGACTTGCTCATAAGCGTAAGGTGCAGGCTAAACTGCAGAAACGCACTAAAGCGGCTGTAGTTAAAGCAGTGGCAACGCCGAAAAAAGCGAAGCCTGTCGCAGAGAAAGTTGTAGCAGAAAAAACTGTAGCAGCAAAACCAGCGGTAGAGAAAGCAGTAGCAGCAACTAAAGAAGTTGCAGTAGCACTGACTCCTAAGCAACAACAAGTTCTAGACATCGTTGTTAGCAATGCTGAAGGCATTAACCCTAAAGGTATCGGCCTAGCAGCTGGTCAAGAAGACGCGAAAGCAGCTTCATGGGCAACAGGCGCATTGAAAAAACTTCTTGAAGAAAACCTAGTAGCGAAAGAGCAACTTGCAGGTAACAAGGTTATCTACAAAGCTATCTAATCCTGTGGGATTACATTCGCTTCGTTAAGTTTTTAAGCCTCGATTTTCGAGGCTTTTTTGTATCTGACGGATCATGTTAATCCCAAAACCAAAACCAAAACCAAAACCAAAACCAAAACCCAATCCCAAACCCAAACTCAAACCCCTAAACCCATACTTATATTCAAACCTAGCCCCAGCAGCCTTATTTCCAATCGGCTGATCTCTTTCGTTATTCCTCTGTCTGTCGCGTGTCCCATGTTTCGAATCAGTAAGCACCAAAGTAGGGCGTCTGATTCTGTGAAACCTTGATTCTCATGGATTGAATGCATTTAGGTGCGTATTTGATCTGTGGTGTGAATAGAGCCTCATCACGAAATGGCAATCAATTGTTAACGGTATTTAATTATTAATACTTAGGTACTTATCAATAAGCATTTCCCTGATGAATAGAGTAAGTCCTTTAAAATCGACATAACTCAATTATCTCCTACGTAGTTCTACGTAATCCTTTGGTCTAATACGCAGTTTGTGTGGGCCGGTCGTGCGTGCTCTCCCTGATATCTAGTTGCCTCATCAAGGTGCACTCTTATGTTGAACCATAAAAAATACTCACAGAAAGAGTGTTAATCCAACAAAAGGACGTGAACATGAGTCTCATTTCTAACTCCCTCACACGAGTTTTTAAAAACGTTGCGGTTACTGCAGCGGCTTGTTTAGCTTTGGTCGCAACTGGCGCCACAGCTGCTGATAAGGTTTATCGCTTGAAGCTCGCTGAAACATGGGGACCAAACTTCCCTGTTTTCGGTGATGCAACCAAAAACATGGCTGCGATGGCTGAGAAGATGTCGAATGGTCGACTGCAAATCAGAATCGATTCAGCAAACAAACACAAAGCACCGCTTGGCGTTTTTGACATGGTTAAGTCTGGTCAATACGACATGGGTCACTCAGGCTCTTACTACTGGAAAGGTAAAGTTCCAAACACTCTTTACTTCACTTCTATGCCTTTCGGTATGACGCCAGCTGAACAATATGCGTGGTTCTATCACGGTGGCGGTATGGAGTTGATGGAGCAGGTTTACTCTCCACACAACCTAATGTCGTTCCCAGGTGGTAACACGGATATTCAGATGGGTGGTTGGTTTCAAAAAGAGATCAATAGCGTTGAAGATCTACAAGGTCTGAAAATGCGAATCCCAGGCTTTGCTGGTGAAATCCTTGCGGAGCTAGGTGCTAAGCCGACTAACATTGCCCCTGGTGAGCTTTACACGTCTTTGGAGCGCCGCACAATCGACGCACTAGAGTGGGTAGGTCCATCGCTGGATTTACGAATGGGCTTCCACAAAATCGCGCCTTACTACTACACAGGTTGGCACGAGCCGGGTTCAGAGCTTCAATTCCTAGTGAACAAGCGTACATGGAACAAGCTGCCTGAAGACCTACAAGAAATCTTACGTGTTGCAATGCGTACTGCGGCTTACGACATGTACACACAAGCAACGCACGAAAGTGGTAAGAACTGGGTTTCAATGAAGACAGAATACCCAGATGTACAAGTGAAAGATTTCCCACCAGAGGTTATGTCTGCTCTGAAAGAAGCGAACGATCGCCTACTGGCTGCACATGCTGAGAAAGATGAGCTAGCAAAAGAGATTCAAGCTTCACAAGCAAGCTACCTAGAGCAAGTACGTTCATGGACGGATATTTCACATAGAGCTTATCTAAATAGCCAAGCGAAATAATCGACAGTTGTTGAACTGAATCTAAATGAACCCGAAGCTTTTCTTATTGAGTATTTAAGAGTGAATAAGCCGAGGGTTCATTTAAAACATAATAACTAAGCAGGATAAATCCTGTATTACGCTCAAGAACCTTTTCTACGTCCTACAGCTCGTTACCTCAGCTGCGCGATGTCTTTTCAAATTCCATGGAGTCGGGAATGCGAAGTCTAATTTATATTGAACGCCTGTTTAATCGTATCGGTGACGCACTGGGATGGCTTTCCAGTATGTTGTTTATTTTACTTATCGCCAACGTCGTGTATGACGTTGTCATGAGATATGCCTTCAACGATGTCTCTATCGCCTTCCAAGAGATGGAGTGGCACCTCTTCTCAGCCGTTTTCCTATTAGGTGTTCCTTATGCCATCAAGGCTGGTGGTCATGTGCGAGTGGATGTGTTCTACGAGCAACTGAGCTTTAAAGCACAAGCGATTATTGACCTGCTTGGCACGCTTATCTTTCTACTTCCGTTTTGCCTGCTGGTGGCTTGGTTTGGTATCGATGTTGCCAAAGAGAGTTATGAACTGGGTGAAACCTCAGGCGATCCCGGTGGCCTGCCGTATCGCTGGATCATCAAAGCTATGATCCCGCTGTCATTCTTTTTGATGGCACTCAGTGGCGTAGGTTTGATCCTGCATTCACTGAATAAGATTTTTAATCCGCATCTTATCCATGCAAACAATATTCATACAAAAAACAAGTAGAGGCTGAACATGATTGGAATAGTAATGTTTTTCGTAGCCTTGTTTGCGCTTTTACTTGGCTTCCCAGTGGCGTTTACCTTTGGTGGTATCGCGTTAATCTTTGGTGTTTGGGCTGAGGGCATTGAAATGTTTGCCTTCATGCCATATCGAATTCAATCCATTATGGAAAACACGGTTCTGATGGCCGTTCCATTGTTTGTTTTTATGGGGCTCGTTCTACAAAAGACCAAGCTTGCTGAGCAGTTGCTTGAGTCTATGGGGCGACTGTTTGGCGGCGTTCGTGGTGGTATCGCGATTTCAACCGTATTAGTAGGTTCACTACTTGCGGCTTCTACTGGCGTGGTTGGTGCTTCTGTTGTTGCTATGGGACTTATCTCCCTACCTGTAATGCTCAAGTACAATTACGACAAAGGCTTAGCCTGCGGCACTATTTGTGCGTCTGGTACGCTAGGGCAGATCATTCCACCCTCCATCGTATTGATTCTATTGGGTGATGTTCTAGGTGTTCCTGTAGGCGACTTGTTCCAAGCGGCGATTTGGCCGGGCGTGATGCTGGTCGGCGCGTACATCGTTTATATCTTGATATACGCAAAGCTACACCCTGAAGCGGCTCAACCTATTGAACGTGATGACTCCATCAGCCGTAAGCAGGAAGTGTTTAATGCACTGAAAGCGATTCTTCCGCCTCTAGCGTTAATCATTGTTGTACTGGGCTCTATCTTCGCAGGTGTTGCTACGCCAACAGAGTCAGCCGCATTAGGTGGCGCGGGTGCGATGATACTTGCACTGCTTTACGGTCAATTTAGTTGGTCGATGGTGTACGAGGCGTCGAAAGAGACGGTGAAAGTAACGGCGATGGTATTTGCTATCTTGTTGGGTGCAACGGCATTCTCAATGGCGTTTACCTACACTGGTGGCGACTATCTGGTTGAAGAGTGGATGCTACAACTGCCAGGTGAAAAATGGGGCTTCCTGATCATTACCATGCTTGTGATTCTGATTCTGGGTTTCTTCATCGATTTCGTAGAGATCTGTTTCATCATCGTGCCGATCATTGCGCCAGTTGCTGAACTGATGGGCATCAACATGACATGGTTCGCTATCCTTATTGCGATGAACCTACAAACTTCCTTCTTAACGCCGCCATTTGGTTTTAGTTTGTTCTATTTAAAAGGCGTAGCACCGAAAGGCGTGACGACTAAGGACATCTACCGAGGTGTGATGCCGTTCATTCTGATTCAAATCCTCGTACTTGGATCACTTCTCGCTTTCCCATCTTTCTATGGAATGTGAGTGAAGCCAAGAATGTGAATGATATGTTTCGACGGCTATCTATAAATTGCTAAAGTAAAACGGCTTATTGATGTTCAGTAAGCCGTTTTTTGTGAGGGAAAGGAATGCCTCTAAAAGCCAAGCTGATTTTGCTGACGTTGCTCCCGTTGCTGCTGGTAACGGCGAGTATTAGTTGGATCTCGCTGCACCAGACTAAGACGTTAGGCGCTAAAGAAGTCGAGATCTTTAGAGACAGCCTAATCAAGTCGCGTGAAAACGCCCTCAAAGACACGGTTGATCTCGCGTTCGACGCCATAGAACACGTCTATAACGATCCAAATATCCAAGAAGCCCAAGCCAAAAAAAAAGTTCGAACCATATTGTCTAAACTTAGATATGGCTCTGATGGGTACTTCTTCGCATACGATCGCCTCGGGACCAACTTGGTTCATCCAATTCAGCCAGAATTGATAGGCCAAAACCTACTCCAACTGCAAGATGAAGATGGCGATTTTCTGATAGAGGCTCTGTTAAGAGAAGCGCAAACCGGAGGCGGGTTTCACCAGTATTTGTGGCAAAAACCGTCGACGGGTGAGGTGGTGTCTAAGCTGAGCTACGCCGCTTGGTTAGAGCGTTGGGACTGGATGATTGGCACCGGCTTGTATATTGAAGACGTACACCAAGAAGTGGCTTCGATGCAGGCTGCGATAAATAAGAATATTGAAACCACGTTCTTTTCGATTGTGGTGATTTTGAGCGTAACGGTCGCGGTCATCATCGTGCTGACCTTGGCTATTAACATGCATGAACATCGGATTGCTGATAACAACTTAAAGGAGCTGGCGCATAAGACGGTGATGTTCCAAGAAGACGAGAAGAAGCATCTAGCGCGTGAGTTGCATGATGGTATTAACCAATTATTAGTGTCGAGTCGTTGCCATTTGGAACTGCTCGGTAATAAGCTACAAAATGAAGACCTTAAAGCACATTTGAATAAGTCGCAGCATTCACTGATGCGAGCAATCGAAGAAGTGAGGCACATCTCGCATCAACTTCGTCCAAGTTCGTTGGATGATATTGGTTTAGAGGCGGCATTGTCTTCATTGTTGTTAGATTTTCAGGCGCATTCGGGTATTGAAGTAGAAACCTTGTTTAGCACTCAACAGGGTAAGTTGAAATCTGAGGCTGCGACAACCTTGTATCGAGTGGTGCAAGAGTCGCTGAATAATATCGAGAAACACGCGCAAGCGACCAAAGTAACGGTTATCGCTCAGCAAATTGGTAATGTGTTGCAACTACTGATTCAAGATAACGGTGTCGGTTTCAACACCTATAAAGCGATGGAAAAACGAGGGATCGGGCTGCGTAACATGAGAGAGCGAGTGGAGTTCATCGGTGGTGACTTTGAATTGATGAGTGAGATTGGCCTCGGAACGGAAATTACAGTGTTACTGACACTAGAGGGATTAATGAATGAGTGAAGTTATTCGAGTTGTGATTGCTGACGATCACCAAGTGGTACTGGATGGCTTTATGGCGAGATTGGAACTCGAGCCAGATATTAGCGTGATAGGTACCGCCAGCAATGGACTAGAAGCGGTAGAGGTCGTTAAGTCTCTGCGCCCTGATGTGGTGTTGATGGATATCAGCATGCCTATCATGAATGGCATTGATGCCACCCATCTGATTAAAGAAGAAGACCCAGAAGCCAAGGTCCTGATGCTGACCATGCATAACAACCGTGAATACATCATGAAGGTGATGCAGTCGGGTGCTGTCGGTTACATGTTGAAAGAGATTTCGGCTGAAAAAATGGTACAGGCAATCAAAACGGTCAATCAAGGATCGACCTATTTCTGTGAAAAAGTCACGCAGAATTTGTTTACTCAGCCGATTACTCCCACGCCATCTGTCAAGAATCCATTGAGCAGACGTGAAGAGGCTGTGCTGAAATTAGTCGCAAAAGGGGAGAGCAGTAAAGAGGTCGCAAAGGCGCTGAATATCAGCTATCGAACGGTAGAAACCCATAGGCAAAATATTAAGCATAAGCTCGATATTCACTCTACGGCAGAGCTTGCAAAATATGCGGTCAGCTCCGGGCTTGTGGACTGATCTTACGCTAAATAACGTTAAATGTGTAATTTAATTACTAAATGTGTAATTTACGCCTCCTTTATGGAGGTTTTTTTAGTATTTTTGCGACAGGTTGATATTCTTCTTTTCGAAATTTAAGCGCCGAATGCAATGTTGCAAACTGTGCGCTGCAAATTAGAGAGGAAGCATGGAGCCTGTAAAAGATAGGTATAGTATTGAAAATACCGATTATACAGTAGGACAAGATAACGTTCAGAAATGGGGTTTTGATGTTCATAACCCAGTATTTGGAATCAGTGCAGGGGCGATCATTATCTTCCTGTTGGCACTTCTAGTCGCAGACCCTGAAACCGCAAAAGCGGCGCTTGATGGAATCAAATGGAAAGTCATTGGTAACTTCGATGGTTTCTTCATGTGGGCAGCAAACATCTTCGTAATTTTCTGTTTTGCCCTCATTGTCTCCCCGTATGGCAAGATACGTATTGGTGGCAATGATGCCAAAGCAGAGCACTCAAACCTATCTTGGATGTCGATGTTATTCGCCGCAGGAATGGGTATTGGCTTAATGTTCTGGGGTGTTGCTGAGCCAGTAGCTTATTTCACTGGCTGGTATGAAACACCACTAGGTGTTGAAGCTTACTCTCCTGAAGCGGCGAAGTTGGCTCTTGGTGCAACCATCTACAACTGGGGTCTGCACGGTTGGGCGATTTACGCGGTTGTTGCTCTAGCGCTTGCCTTTTTCACCTTCAATAAAGGTTTACCTCTATCAATCCGCTCTATTTTCTACCCTATCTTGGGTGATAGAACTTGGGGTTGGTTTGGTCATATTGTTGATATCGTCGCTGTGCTTGCAACGCTATTTGGCCTTGCAACTTCATTGGGCTTAGGTGCTCAACAAGCAACAAGTGGTATTAACCATGTATTTGGTACCGATGGCGGTATTGGCATGCAGCTGATTGTTATCGCTGTGGTTACTTTCTTAGCGACAATGTCCGTGGTTCGTGGCATCAACGGCGGCGTAAAAGTGCTAAGTAACGTGAATATGCTGGTGGCTTTAGGCTTGCTGATCTTTGTTACGATTGCAGGTGGCATGGCGGGTATTAAAGCAATCCCAACCGCGCTAATGGGCTACATTGAAAACTTCATTCCTTTAAGTAATCCTCATGGGCGTGATGATGAAACGTGGATGCAAGGTTGGACGGTATTCTACTGGGCATGGTGGATGTCTTGGTCACCATTCGTAGGCATGTTCATCGCTCGTATCTCTAAAGGTCGAACGATTCGTGAATTTATCGTTGCTGTATTGTTCATCCCAACGACAGTAATCATCATCTGGATGGCTATTTTCGGTGGCATCGCGATTGATCAAGTGGCGAACAAGGTGGGCGAGATTGGTGTGAATGGTCTGCAAGATATTACACTTTCTCTTTTCCATACTTACGATGCTCTGCCAATGAGCTCTGTGCTTTCAGTGGTATCGATTGGTTTGATTATGGTGTTCTTTATCACCTCTTCTGATTCAGGCTCATTGGTTATCGATAGCATTACCTCTGGCGGTAAAGTGGATGCACCGGTTCCACAACGTGTATTTTGGGCGTTGATGGGCGGCGCGATTGCAGCGGTTCTACTATGGGTTGGTGGTACGGAATCTATTCAAGCACTGCAAGCTGGAACGGTATCGATGGCGCTACCATTTGCCTTCATATTATTGCTTATGTGCCTAAGCTTATTACTCGGTTTACGAACTGAAAATCAATTGGTTAAGCACCAAAATGCTTTGAGTTAAAAGTATTTTTGATAAAAAGGTCGACAGGGTCGACCTTTTTTTCGTCATAAACTTGAGTAATTGCGTGAATATTGTTTGAAATTCCATCGAACCGATTCTAGTTTACTGAAAACAACAAGTTAACCTGCTAAACTTCAGACATCCAAGTATTTGAATTATTGTGACAACAGCTTGTACTACTTGGATCGTAGGTTCGAGTTTGTAATTAAGTCGCAGGTAAGTAAGGAATACCAGGTCAATAGACCCTAATAGAATTCCGTAGAGAGGGATAATGACTAAAGGTATAGATAAATACAGTATCGACAGTACGGATTACACTGTCGGTCAAGATAACGTCCAAAAATGGGGTTTTGATGTTCATAACCCAGTATTTGGTATTAGTGCGGGACTTATCGCTTTGTTCCTGATCGGTGTTCTTATTACAGATACCGCTTCAGCAAAGGCTGCGCTAGATGGCGTTAAAGGCCAGATTATCAATTCGTTTGATTGGCTTTTCATCTGGTCGGGTAATATTTTCGTAATTTTCTGCTTAGGTTTGATTGTTTCTCCGTACGGCAAAATCCGCCTTGGTGGTGTTGATGCGACGGCAGATTACTCATTCTTCTCTTGGCTATCGATGCTGTTTGCCGCAGGTATGGGTATCGGCTTGATGTTCTGGAGTGTGGCAGAGCCAGCGGCTTACTTCACGGGTTGGTTTGAAACTCCGTTAGGTGTTGAACCAAACACACCAGAAGCTGCAAAACTGGCATTGGGCGCAACCATGTATCACTGGGGTCTACACCCTTGGGCGATTTATGGCGTAGTAGCACTGTCACTTGCGTTTTTCTCTTACAACAAGGGATTGCCTCTTTCTATCCGTTCTATCTTTTACCCAATTTTAGGTGATAGAGCTTGGGGCTGGGCAGGTCACATTGTTGATATTCTTGCTGTACTTGCAACGCTATTTGGTCTGGCGACATCGTTAGGTCTTGGTGCACAACAAGCGGCAAGTGGTATTCAGCATGTATTCGGCATTGAAGCGGGCTTAGGTCTGCAAGTTATTGTGATTACAGCGGTGACTTTATTGGCGGTAGTATCAGTACTTCGTGGTATTGATGGTGGCGTTAAAGTTATCAGTAACATCAACATGTTGGTGGCTTTCCTACTGCTTATCTTAGTGGCTCTAATCGGCTACGCGGTGACTTTAGGTTCTATCCCAACGACATTGATGGCATACATTGAAAACATCATTCCGTTGAGTAACCCTCACGGTCGTGAAGATGAAACGTGGATGCACGGTTGGACTGTATTCTACTGGGCTTGGTGGATCTCATGGTCTCCATTCGTAGGTATGTTTATCGCACGTGTTTCTAAAGGTCGTACCGTTCGTGAGTTCATCACAGCAGTACTGATTGTACCGACGACAGTGACTATCATTTGGATGTCAGTATTCGGTGGCATGGCGATTGACCAAATCGTGAATAACGTTGGTATTCTTGGTCAAGACGGCCTAACAGATGTATCACTAGCAATGTTCCAAATGTTTGATGCACTGCCGTTCGGTACTCTGCTTTCAATCATTGCGGTTGTATTGGTTCTAGTCTTCTTCATTACATCGTCTGACTCAGGCTCTCTAGTAATCGACAGCATCACCGCGGGTGGTAAAGTTGATACGCCTGTGCCTCAACGTGTGTTCTGGGCGTTCCTTGAAGGTGCGATTGCTGTGGCTCTATTGTGGGTTGGTGGTACTGAAGCAGTACAAGCTCTACAAGCGGGTGCAATCTCGACGGCATTACCATTTACCATCATTCTATTACTGATGTGTGTGAGCTTGCTAATGGGTATGCGTACAGAAAAACGCTAGGCTTTTTAAGCTGAAATCTACTGCAATTTATACGCAGTAGAACGGTAAATAATATGAAGGCAGAAGAGGAAACTCTTCTGCCTTTTTTGTTTCCTCTTTATACCGTGTTTTCTTGTCTCTTTTAAGCATGTGAAGTGCGATAAAAATGTTAATAACCGTAGAGACAACACCGCCTTAAATTTGGCGATAAGCCAAGGATTTGACATTACTTAAGCTTATGGTTTGCTTAAAATTATATTCCAATATTAAATTGTGAAATCGCTCGAATTTAATACTAATATTGGGTAGTATGCGCGAGATTTCCCACCACTCGTGAAACTTTGACATGAAACTAACACTAAAGCAGAAGTTGATAGGCGCTAGCCTATCTGCTGTTGTCGTTATGGCTACAGCGTTGACTTGGTTGTCAGCAAACCAATTATTTGAACAGACTCGTAATGGCGTATACCTACGAGCTGAAAGCGTATCTGAAGCAGCATCTGAAGGTATTAAAAACTGGATTGATATCCGTACTGATATCGCATCAGCATTTAATGACTTTTCACGAGAGGATGATGTTGTTCCTTTCCTTAGACAAGCTCGTGTAGCGGGTGGCTTTGACGATATCTTTTTAGGTACTCCAGAAGGTGGAATGTACCGTTCACATCCTGAACGTAATCGTGCAGATTACGATCCTCGTCAACGTCCTTGGTACCAAGAAGCAAACGCTGCAGGTAAGCAAATCATTACTACGGCTTACCAAGATGCAATCACCAAAGCACTTCTAGTAACGATCGCAGAACCTGTTCGCCACAACGGCCAACTTGTTGGTGTTGTTGGTGCAGACGTACTGATCGACCAGTTGGTTAACGATGTAATCAGCCTTGATGTTGGTGACAACGCTTACGCAATGCTAATTGATGCCTCTGACGGCACATTCCTAGCACACCCAGATTCAGCACTAAGCTTGAAGCCGGTAAGCCAGCTTTCAAACGATATCTCTATGCCTATCATCGAAAACGCAGTGCGTACGGGTAGCATCGAGATCATCAAAGAGCGCGGCGCAGACAAGCTGCTTTACTTCACGAAGGTGCCTAACACCAACTGGATCTTCGCGGTTCAGATGGACAAAGCAACAGAAGAAGCGAACCACTCAACGCTACTTACTCAGCTGATCATCACTGCTGTCGTTATTACGCTCATCGTAATCGTACTCGTGTCTTGGTTAGTAAGCTTCCTATTCCGCGACCTAAACCGCGTTTCAGCAGCACTTGAAGAAATTGCTTCAGGTGAGGGCGATCTTACTCAACGCCTTGAGCCTAAGAGCGACGACGAAATTGGTCAGCTTGCAGCAAACTTCAACCGCTTTGTGGGTAACATGCACACCATGGTGATCAAGCTAAGCGAAGTATCTGCTGCGCTAGGCAACCAAGCACGTCAAACGGCTTCTCAAGCTGAAGAACGTAGTGCTCGTATCCAAATGCAACAAGACGAGATCAACATGGTAGCAACAGCCGTTAACGAAATGGCTGCAGCAACACAAGAGATCGCAGGTAACGCAGACCACACTGCACAGAACTCATCTGAAGCGGTTGGCGCGTGTGAGCACGGTACTGGTCAAGTAACACAGACTCAAAGCTCTATCCAAAACCTTGCTCAAGAAGTTCAAATCGCAACTAACGTGATTCTCGAGCTTGAAGAGCACGGCAACAGCATCAACGCTATCTTGTCTAACATTCAAGGTATTGCAGAACAAACGAACCTACTTGCACTTAACGCCGCTATTGAAGCAGCACGTGCCGGTGAGCAAGGTCGTGGTTTCGCAGTAGTAGCGGATGAAGTTCGAGTTCTGAGCCAACGTACACACGGTTCAACGCAAGAAATTCAACAAACGATTGAGTTGCTGCAAGGTACAACAGGCAAAGCGGTTAACATCATGAACGATAGCCGTACACTTGCTGAAACCAGTGTTGATGACGCGAACTCAGCGGCTGCAAGCCTAACGCAAATCCATGCTGCTGTTGAACGCATCAGTGACATGGCAACACAGATTGCTTCTGCTGCAGAAGAGCAAGCGTCAGTAACGTCTGAGATTACTCGTAACACTGAAGGAATCCGTGACGTATCTAACGAGCTAGCAGACGAAGCACACCAAGCTGCAGAGCAAGCTGCGCAGCTTTCTGAACTGTCTCACGAGCTAGAAAGCGAAATCAGCCGCTTCAAGCTGTAATCGAAGCCAATATAACAAAGCCCCGACTTAGGTTGGGGCTTTGATGTATCTGTACAATCTAGACTAACGAGTTATATAAACTCAAACTTGCCCTTCATGATTGCCCAGTGGCCCGGGAATGAACATAGGAAAGAGTAGTCGCCACCGGCTGTCATTTTCTCTGTGCTGAAAGTGATTGAGGTTGACTCGCCACCACCGATAACACGAGTGAAGGCGTAAACGCGGCTGTCGTCAGGTTTTACGTAGTTATTGTCGATACCTGCCGACATACCATCGATGCCTACTGCTTGTAGCGACGCAGTGTCTGTTATAACGACGTTGTGACCCATTGATTGGGCTGGCATAGAACCAGTATGGTTTAGCGTCAGCTTCACTTCTTTACAGCTCGCTGGAACGCTTAATGTGTCAGTTGAAAATTTCATTTGATCACTAGCATCAATCGATACTTCACATTCCGAGCTCGCTTGAGCGGTAAAGCTAGCACCTACAAGCGCTATCGTTGTTGCGATTAATCGTAAAGACATACACTGTTCTCCATTATTTTAGGGGGAGGTTATTCCATGAGGTTGATCGATACGTATTATCCTAGAAAGATGATCATAGTAATGTGCTACGACTTGAATTATGCGCAACTCGTTGCTTTATAAATGGTAAGTTTTTGTAGGAAAGGGCAAAACTAATCAGCGCATGAACAACCGTTTAAGGGGGAATGGTTGCTCGATACTAGAATTACAGACAAACAAAAAGCCCGAGCATCAAACTCGGGCTTTGAATGGTTTTCTTTATAGCTTAAGGGGAAGCTATATTGCCTGACGAAGTTGGAAGTAACGTCCTTCTTCGTTTAATAGCTTCTCGTGAGAGCCGTTTTCAACAATCTCGCCTTGTTCAATCAGAACGATGGAGTCCATCGATTCCAGACCAATCAAACGGTGCGTAATGAAGATAACAGTCTTGCCTTCAAAGTGCTTCTCGAACAGTGCCATGATGCTGTGTTCTGTTTGCTTATCTAAGCCTTCTGTTGGCTCATCGAGAAGCAGGATAGGGGCATCATGAAGAATCGCACGTGCGATGCCAATACGGCGCTTCTCACCACCAGATAGTTGACGACCACCGTCACCTAACCAGCTATCAAGTGCGTTATTCTCAAGCAGCTTTTCTAGACCAACGTCTTTTAGGATATTCGCTAAGTGATCATCGGTCGCTTCTGGTCTTGCAATCAACAAGTTGTCACGCAAAGTACCATTTAGAATGTCGACACGTTGGCTTACTACACTGATTGATTCACGAAGCTGCGATTCGTTCCACTGCGTCAGTTCAATACCCGCGATTGATATGTAGCCCTTTTTAGGATCCCAGTAGCGAGTCAGAAGCTGGATCAGAGTCGATTTACCAGAACCCGTTTGACCAACAATCGCAACCTTGTGCGTGGCAGGGATCGTTAGGTCAACAGCGTTCAGAACACTGCGCTCAGAGTCAGGGTAGTTGAACGTCACGTTTGAGAACGTAATATCAAGCGGCTTGTTGATGTCGAGTTTCTCTTCAGCAAACTGAACTTCAGGCTCTGACAGAATCACTTCGTTCAAGCGACGAGCAGAAGACAGAGTTTGACCTAAATGCTGGAACGCGCCTGCGATAGGCATCAGCAGTTCAAAACTTGCCATGGTTGCGAATGCCATTAGCGCGATGAACGGGTCTGGTGCATTACCACCCACACCGTCAGCCGCAAGCCAAAGCATAAGAACCAACGTCAAACCGTTGAACAGCATTAGCGCTGCTGAAGCCATACCGGTTAGGTTAGCATTCACAAACTGATTCGCCATCAGCTTGCGTTGAGTCTCTAGAATGGCATTACGGTAACGCTCTTCAGCACCAAACAGAGTCAGTTCGCTGTAGCCTTCAATCCAATCTAGCGTAGTCACACGAAGATCAGCTTTGTTCTGTGTCAGTTCACCACCGTTACGTTTACCCAATTTGTAGAACAAGATTGGCCAAACCAACAGCATGATCAGAAGGATAGAACCCAAGATCAAACCAAGCGAGCTATCGAACCACATCAAGAACAGAGTCAGGAAGAAGATCCCGAACACACCCACCGTCACAGGGCTTACTAAGCGCAGGTACACGTGATCCATCGCGTCTACATCAGCAACCAAACGGTTCAGTAGGTCAGCATCACGAAGGTTTGAGATACGACCTGGGATCAGCGGAGCCAGCTTCTTGAAGAAGAAGATACGTAAATCAGTTAACAGTTTGAATGTTGCATTGTGGCTGACAACACGTTCACCCCAACGACCCGCAGTGCGGCTCATTGCCAAACCACGTACACCACCACCCGGCAGCATGTAGTTGAAGGTTTCACGTGCAATCGTAAGGCCTGCAACCGCAGAAGCTGAAATGAACCAGCCTGATAGCGTTAACAAGCCAATAGAAGCCGACAGAGTAGCAAAAGCCAGTAGCATGCCTAGCGATAGGCCAAACCAATGCTTTTTATAGAGTTTCAGGTAAGGCAGTAAATCACGCATCTAAATTACCCTTATTATCTTGTTGAGCTAAGTTCGCGTTCAGCATTTCTTCAAACAAACCACCCGCAGTCGAAAGCTGAGAGTAATGACCTTGTTCAACCAGACCACCATCGCGCATAACCAGAATGTTATCGACCGATTGAAGTGGAGCGAGTTGGTGCGTCACAAGCAGGGCAGTGCGGCTTTCGATGTTGCTATTGATGCCTTTCATCACTAACTTTTCGCTACGAGTATCTAGGCTGGCTGTTGGTTCATCTAACAACCAGAACTGACCGTCTTGAATCATTGCGCGAGCCAGAGCCAAACGCTGAGATTGACCAACAGAAAGGCCGCCAGAGCGATCAGAAATCATGTAATCCAAGCCGTGCTCGTTTACAAATTCGCTAGCAAATGATTGCTCAAGTGCATTCTCGACAATTTGGTCAGCGATATCGTGCTTACCTAGGGTGACGTTGTCACGAATGCTACCGTGCAGTAGCAATGGGTTTTGACCAACCCAGCTAATGGTTTTACGCCAAGAGGCTAAGTCGAGGTCACGCAATTCAATACCATTGATTTTCAAGCTTCCTTCATAAGGCATGAAACCAAGAATAGCATTGATCAAACTCGTTTTACCCGCACCACTTGGGCCAACTAACGCAGTCGATTGGCGAGTGTTCAATGCGAACGAGATAGGACCAACCAATTGAACACCTTCAGGGCTTAACACTTTTAGGTCGGTAGCTTCAATATTGATGCCTTGAGCTGTGTCGAGCTGAGTGTCGCCTGATTTAACCTTAGTGATGTCTGTTTCTAGGAACTCGACAATACTTTCGGCAGCGCCCACCGCTTGTTGCTTCGCGTGGTAGAAAGTACCTAAGTCACGCAGAGGTTGGTAAAACTCTGGCGCCAAGATAAGGATAAACAAACCTGCGAATAGCGTAATGCCAGCGCCATAGTGGCCGAAGTTAAGCTCACCGATGTAGGTAAAACCAAAGTAAACCGCTGTCATCGCGATAGAGATCGACGTGAAGAACTCAAGTACAGCAGAAGACAAGAAAGCGATTTTCAACACATCCATGGTACGCGTTCTGAACACTTCAGATGCACCTTTTAGTACCTCTGTTTCAGCGTTGGTGCGATCAAATAGACGGATGGTTGTCATTGACTGCAAACGGTCGTAAAAGTGACCAGAAAGACGCTGCAGTGCTTTGAAGTTTTTACGGTTTGCATCGGCTGCTTTCATACCAACAAGTGCCATGAACATCGGCACCAGTGGAGCAGTAATCAAGAAGATCAGTCCTGCTGCCCAGTTAACTGGGAACACCACAACCAAAATAATGAATGGAATCATTACCGACAGAGACATTTGAGGTAAGTAACGAGAGAAGAAGTCTTGCATGTCTTCTACTTGTTCTAGCAACAGGGTTGCCCACGTACCGGCAGGTTTGCCTTTAATGTAAGCAGGGCCTAACTCACGTAACTTATCAAGGATGAGTTGCCTTATATAGACCCGGATTTGTTCACCACAGCGATAACCTGCGATTTCACGTCCCCATGTACAGCCAGCACGGCCAACGACCGATAGTGCCAAGCCTGCGAAATGACCAACCAGTTCAGACTTATCGACATTTTCGATGATCAGCTGGTGAAGAATAGAGGCGAGAAGAGCTGCTTGAGCAATTAAAAACACGCTTGAAAGTACGCCAAGGCTAATCGCAATCATAAGCCAGCGTTTCGCTAACTTACTCTGTTGCTTAAGCCACTTGTTCAAGCTGCGTTGTTTTTTCTTATCCATTATGAAGGCTTAATGATAATTATTATTTGTTGAGGGCGGCTAGTATACAAAAGAAAGCCCAGTGGATATACCACTGGGCTCTAGGGATTTACAACAAAATGTGATGACGCCCTGCATCTACTGAGGCGAGAGCACCGATAATCAAATCTGCAATCTCAGATTTACTTATCGTTAAGGCCATCTAGGAAGCGTTCAGCATCCAGTGCAGCCATACAACCTGTACCAGCAGAAGTGATTGCTTGGCGGTAGTTGTGGTCCATTACATCACCTGCAGCGAACACGCCTGGGATGCTGGTTTGTGTCGCGTTACCTTCAAGACCAGACTGAACAATGATGTAATCATCTTTCATGTCGACTTGGCCTTTGAAGATTTCAGTGTTTGGTTGGTGACCGATAGCAATGAATGCGCCCATTACTTCGATATCTTCTGTCTTATCAGACTGAGTATCTTTAATACGAACGCCCGTTACGCCCATGTCGTCGCCCAGAACTTCGTCTAGCGTGCGATCAGTGTGAAGAACAATGTTGCCGTTCTCTACTTTGTCCATTAAACGTTTCACTAGGATCTTTTCAGCGCGGAACGTGTCACGGCGGTGAACTAGGTGAACTTCAGATGCGATGTTAGATAGGTAAAGTGCTTCTTCAACAGCCGTGTTACCACCACCAACAACTGCAACTTTCTGGTTGCGGTAGAAGAAACCATCACACGTTGCACAAGCAGAAACGCCACGGCCTTTAAATGCTTCTTCAGAATCTAAACCTAAGTACTTAGCCGATGCACCCGTTGAGATGATCAACGCATCACAAGTGTACTCGCCTGAATCGCCTTTAAGACGGAAAGGGCGGTTAGATAGGTCGACTTCGTTAATGTGGTCGAACAGGATCTCTGTTTCAAAGCGCTCTGCGTGCTCTTTCATGCGATCCATTAGAGCTGGACCCGTTAAACCTTCAGCATCACCCGGCCAATTTTCCACTTCTGTCGTGGTTGTAAGCTGACCACCTTGCTGCATACCGGTAACCAGTACTGGGTTTAGGTTTGCACGAGCAGCGTAAACTGCAGCTGTATAGCCAGCAGGGCCAGAACCAAGAATCAATAAATTACAGTGCTTTACGTCGCTCATGAGGACTCCGAAATTGAAATTGTTTTTATTTATAATCGCTTAGGATTGTATGGAAAATATGGAGGCAATAAAAGTGTAAACAAGGGCTGAAGTGTAATTAATCGTTATACGTTAGAACTTAATGAAGACAAACGTTTTCGTGGTTCAAAGATCGGCGAAACCATCGCCTTCTTCAAGGATTGTTGCTGCCGCCTTTTCGATTTCTAACTTACATATCAAAATACGCCAAAAAACTGTATATAAAAACAGTATTTGGTTATAAGATTGCACGCACGTTTGATAGGCAACGTTAGAAAGATGAGGAACGAGCGATGAACTTACTCCCAACAGGCACACAGCTAGGTAAATTGGAACTACTGGAAGTGTATCAAGACGCTTTAGGGCCGAAGTGCTTCACGGTTAAGAATGAAAACACCCAAAGGTTTATGGTGTATTGGAGTGGGGATTATGACAACGGCCAGTGCATTAAGTGGGCTTACATTTCGGTAATCAAGCCTTTGCTAGCCAGCTTGTTAAATAAAGATGTGAGTTTTCACGATGCGTTCCACCGATCAGACAAGCTTTATCTTGCGACTATCTACACAAACGAAGTAGGGAAGCCCGCGAAAGTCGAACTGCTAAACGCAACGAACAAGCACTTAGTAAACTTACCGCTCGTTGATTTTGAAATCGACCTTGGAAAACTCTAAACGCGTTAAATTGTACAAATTACTATCGATTGCCAATAAACTATCAGTATATCAATATCTTAAATGTCAACACTTATTGCAGTAGTTATTGATATATCTTACATTTGTGTACAAATATCTATGTAATCAGTTGACTAAAAGTGCTAAATACACCTAACGTGAATCGGGTTAAATGTCGATAGTTTCTGTGTAGAAGTCAGATTAATAGAAAGGATGTGTCAAATGGCGGGTTCATTGAGAAAAAAAGAATTAAAGTTTGGCGTGATTAAAGAGGTGGATGGTAATTCCGTTTCACTTAGAGCTGATGTCCTAGAGTGTGACTTCGAAGGCAATACATTGTGCGCTGAAGTTGGCGCGTATGTGAACTGCGGGGGAGCACATGGAGATACAATTTGTACCATTAATAAAGTGCAAGTGTTAGAAGTTGAAAGAACTAAAAGAAATTCTGATGGTGAACTTCAAATAGTATCTGAAGAAAGAAAAATTGTTACGTTATCATTGGTCGGATGTGCGATCTCAGGAAAGTTTCACCGAGGGGTAAAAAGGCTACCAACAATTAATTGTGAAGCTTTCTTTCTAACTTCCAATCAGGTTAATAATCTGATTGGAATAGATCTTAACGAAGACAAAGAACATTTTTGTGTAACTGCTTCAGGTGATGATAACCAGACATATTTGAATCTAGATAAGTTAATGGGTCGTCATACAGCTATTCTTGGTACGACTGGTAGTGGAAAAAGTTGTACCGTTGCTTCTATCGTCCAATCAATTCTCAACTCGTATGAATGTCCTCGAATTCTATTTTTTGATATTCATAATGAATACCCATCAGCGTTTGGGTATAACCCAGATTCTCCTAGCCAGGAATTTAAAGAAAGAACAAACGCGATACCTTGGTCTGAATTTTCACTACCTTATTGGTTTTTAGACTTAGAAGAATTCTTTGGTGTTTATAATCTAGAGCCGGGCTCAAATCAAAAAGCCATCCTGAAAAAGCATATAACAAAACTAAAATTTGAACATGCTGAGGATGAAAAAATAAAAGACGTCTTAATTTCTGCAGATTCCCCTATATTTTTTGATATCGACAAACTTATTGATGACCTCAAAACAACAATGGATGGAATTAGTAGTAAAACAGATAAAAAGCCATATCAAAGTATGATTTTGAAGCTGGAATCTATACGTTCAGATACTAGATATACCTTTTTACACAAAGATATTGACTGTAAGCTAACTATTTCTGATTATTTTGAAATAATATTAGGCGTTGGTAAGGATGAAACTTATCTAAATATATTAGATCTTAGTGGTTTACCAGCAGAAGTTAGAGCGGTTTGTGTTGGTATTATATCTAGATTATGCTTTGACTTTAAATATTGGGATTTAGACCCAGCACACATACCTTTAAATTTGATTTTGGAAGAAGCTCATACATATATTCCAGAAGATAGCGATTCAAAGTTTAAGATAGCAAAAGAGCGAGTAGAGAGAATAGCTAAAGAAGGAAGAAAATACGGTATTGGCTTAACTGTGGTCACACAAAGGCCATCAAATGTTTCGACAACAGTTCTATCTCAATGCGGAACATATATAGCATTGAGGTTAACAAATGATATTGATCAAAATAAAATTAAAAGGTTACTACCGGATACTCTATCTGGACAAGTAGATTTCTTACCTAGTTTACGCGATGGTGAAGCTTTCGTAACCGGAGATTCGATAAACTTGCCAAGAAAAGTTCAATTTAAGCAACCGATCCCGTCCCCGAGAAGTAATGATGTTAAATATCATAAGTCATGGAAAGATGGTAAGCCTAATGACTATTCATTAAAAGCATTGGTAGACTCTTGGCAGAAGCAGGATAAGACTAAGTGATATTAGATTCTATTAAATTAGCGGGGTGGCGTTCATACGATACTGACGGTGTTGAATTAAATAATTTGAAGTCTATAAATCTGATAATAGGTCCGAATAATTCTGGAAAGTCAAACTTATTTAGATATTTTAATTATTTAAAAAAAGTACTATCAACAGAAATATTTAAAGAAGGTGGTAGTACGACAATCATTTCAGAGTTGGAAGAAAGCCAAAAATGGCGATGGGAAAGTAATGATGTTATTTGTAATATAAAATTATCTACTGATAACAATGTTAGCTATGCAAATAAAAATGGATATCCTATCCAAGAGCACGATATTTCATTAATATCGAAAAACTCTATTGAACTAGATAGTTTGCTATTCAACGTCAGCGTAGATGGATTTGAATTGTATGATGTTAATGGGCTAATAAAATCGGATGTTGGCTCTTCAAGTAGTAAATATATTGATGCTAGCGATAATGTTAAAGGATATTTTGATAACAGTAATTATTGGAAGGCATTTTTAAGTTCTTTAGTATTTGTTGACCCAATTCGCCATCATGTTAGGTCGTCTGGAAATAGTGATGATTACTATTTCGATGGTGCGAAAATTATAAAAAATCTCGATACAATCTCCTCTGATACGAAGAACAAATCTAGATGGCTCCAATACAAGTTAAAAATGACTTCTTGGTTGTCTGAAATTTTATCTGAAGAAATAACATCTATTGAAGTCGACAATGCCGATCTTAGAATTGATTTTAAGACTGAGTTGAGTTTTTCATTGAGTGAGTTAGGTACGGGTGTTTCTCAAGTTGTGATGTTACTTTCCCATCTTTGGATTAACAAGGATGTAAATTTAAATATTTTTCTTGAAGAGCCAGAAGCTAACTTACACCCTGACTCTGTTGTTAAATTGGTGAAAATTTTCGAAGAAGAATTAACTAATCATAGGTTCTTTATTACTACTCACTCGCCATCATTGATAGATTGTGTAAATGATCACTGGAGTGTTTTTGGTATTGCAAAACAGGATAATGGTGCGAGTAAGGTTACTCCTAATGATAATGTAATAAGGTACTATGAAACACTTGATAATTTAGGAGTGAAAGCATCTCAAATACTTCAAGCAAATACGGTAATTTGGGTTGAAGGACCAAGTGATAGGATTTACTTGAAGAAATGGATTGAAGAATTATCAGGTAACGAGTTAAAAGAGGGAAAAGACTTTTCATTCCTATATTTCGGTGGAACTAACCTAGCGTCTTTTACCGTTTTGGAAGATGTTGAACAAGATTTTATTAATGTACTTAGCACTAGTCGAAAAGCTTACTTAGTTACTGATTCTGATTGTAAATCTCGTGAACTTAGGGAAGGTTCTGCTTTCAAGGCATACTTATCTTCAATGCTTGATAGGGTTTCTGTAGCAGCTGAAGGGCAATCAGGTGTCTCTAAGTCGTTAGAGGATTACTTTGGGGTTTGGGTTACCGAGGGACGTGAAATAGAAAATTATATTGATAAGGATCTTCTATTTAAGATATTAATTTCTCAAGGTTTTAAGCGAACCTCTATTGGGAGTAAAAGTAATCATCAAAAGTTGTGTTTATGTAGTGAGAACGTAGCCGATTTTACTTTTGACGATTTTGATTCTTTTGATGAAGCAATTGCAAATATGTACCAATATAGCGAAAGTAATGAACCATTAGATAGTGATGCGTTAAAAAATGTAAAGATCCACTATGCTAGTAAAAAGGTAACTTTAGCTAAAGAAGTTAGCAAAATCTGGGAAAAGTCTCACGTAGATAGTTTAAATCTAGAACAAGAATTAATTAAACTTATCGCTTTTATAAAAAGTTAGTTTGTAGCCATTCTTATCAAAAACCACGAGCATTAGCTCGTGGTTTTTTGTATCTAAAAAATCTTGTTAAAGACAGGCGCTATCGCTTTGCCAAAGATCTTGGCGCGATGGTCGACTCTAAGCTCTCCAAATAGATAGCATCATCAATTCGAATTAGGCGCATGCCATTTGAAGCTGTGCGTCGTCGGCAATTAGCTATTTTATTGATTAGAGAGATGATAGTTGCTTTAGGTTGGAACTTAATAGGGACAGAAGGTTTGGTGTCGGAAAGTTAAGTGTTTAAAGAAAGTCAGTTGATTTGAGGGCGGTCGAGTTCCCCCCGAACTCGACCTGTTCCAGACGCGCAAGCAAAGGCGTTTGGTTTCTGGCTTAGTCATAAATTAACCAATTTCAGTTTGTTGTGTAAATAATCAATAGCTTGGCAACTGATAGGTAGGTCGTATTTTGCTGTGCAAAAGCATAGAAATGAATGATGGCGAGAGTGATGCCTGAGCTCATGCAAGGAGGCTGGCGTATTGAAGCAAAAGGGCTGACACAATATGAAACATGGTTTGCCAGTTAATAATATCGTTAAATTTAAATTTTCAGGGATTTATAACTAGCTAGTGGAGTGTGCTAGTTTTAAGAGTTGGTCATCTTTTATTCTGGTGTTATACACTGCTTTTGATTTTCAAGTTGGATTTAGTGTCTGAATTATTAAACCTGACGGGATAAATGATTGTTTAATGTTGATTTGACAAGATCTTCAAGTATCCTTTATGTAAACAAAACGTTAAATGTCGAAAGTAAATTAACAATCATTAAGGAGTCGATGATGTTACATGCTCACGAAAATACCCTACATATTACCCACCTCAGTAACCACGCGGTTGAGGAGTTGTCACCTTCATTCTCTAAGTTACCAAGCACAGAGCATGCGGATGGCCAGTTTCGATTAAGAAGATACTCGGTGGTTCAATTCAGTAATGGACAAGTCGTAGAGCTAGACAAGCATAACTTTGTTCAGTCTGAAGACATTAATCACTTTCAAGGTGACGTTGTTCGCCAATTCGAACCAATTGAAGCACCAATCTTAAGCAGCGAAGGCATGCAAGAGATGTGTGAGTTGTTCATTGAAACCAATGGGCTTGAAGACGGACAAGAAATCGAAATCCACCAAATCCGTATTGCTGCCATTTTTGAAGAGACTCAGGTTGCGCCAGAAGGTGTTCACCAAGACGGCTTCGACCACATCGCTTTAATTGGTGTTAACCGCCACAACATTGTGGGCGGCGAAATCATGCTGTACCAAGATAGCCACGAAGCACCGTTCTTCAGAAAAGTGTTAGGCGATGGTGAAGTGGCAATGCTTGCCGACAGTAAGCTTTGGCACAACGCACAGCCGATTCGTACCATAGACCACGGCGAGATGGGCTACATGGATGTGTTTGTATTAACGGCTAAGGATGCGCGTAATGTCCTTCACTCTTAATGATGTGCGCCAACAGTTTAGCGCGTTAGGCCAATACCATAATGGCAAGCCTGTGACCTTTTTTGATGGGCCGGGTGGCTCTCAGGTGCCTGAAAATGTTTTGGCGTCCATGACGGAATACCTCGGGCACTTTAATTCAAACCTAGGCGGTCATTACTTTTCTAGCCAAAAGACGACAAGCTTAATGCAGCAAGCGAGAGAAGCAGCACAAGCGCTACTCAATACTGAATCTTCTGGCAACGTTGTGTTCGGTGCGAATATGACATCGCTGACCTTCCAACTTAGTCGTGCGATCAGCCGCGACTGGCAAGAGGGCGATGAAGTTATCGTCACCGCATTAGATCATTATTCGAATGTATCGAGCTGGCAGCAAGCGGCAGACGACAAAGGGGCGATTGTTCGTCAAGTTCGTGTAGACGAGTCGGATTGCAGTTTGGATATGGCACATTTTGAGTCACTGCTGAATGAGAAAACCAAACTTGTCGCGGTGACGTTTGCTTCGAACACGACGGGCTCGATTGTTGATATGGCGAAAGTTATCGAGCTTGCACATCAGCATGGCGCGCAGGTTTATGTCGATGCCGTACATTACGCACCGCATCACTTGATCGATGTTCAGCAACTGAATTGTGATTTCTTAGCGTGTTCAGCTTATAAGTTCTTCGGCCCGCATGTGGGCATTGCTTATGTTGCACCTCAATGGCTACACACGTTAAAGCCTTACAAGGTAGAGCCTGCAACCAATATCGGCCCAGGCCGTTTTGAAACAGGTACGCAAAGCTTTGAAGGCCTTGCCGGTGTGATTGCAGCAGTAGATTACTTGGCGCAGTTTGGTGAGCCAACCGACTCATTGCGTTCTCGTTTAGAGCAAAGCTACGCGCTTTATAATAAGCATGAGAGCCAACTGAGTGAGTACTTCCTTAAACGCTTGTCTGATCTCGAAGGGGCAAAGCTTTACGGGAAAACAGAGTTTGACTCGAATCTAAGAACGCCAACATTTGCCATCACCTTTGATAATCACTCTCCAGAGTTTATCGCTAAGAAGCTGGGCGAGCATAATATCTGTGTGTGGAATGGACACTTCTACGCGCTAGGTTTGGTGAAGCAGCTGGGTATCGAAGAGCAGGGCGTGGTGCGTATTGGTTGTATGCATTACAACTCGATTGAAGAGATCGACTTGCTGTTCAATGTGCTTGAAGGGATCTTGCGAAGCCATTAGCAAGCAGTCACTAGCACTTAATAGCTAAAGAATTAGAAAAGAGCATACTTCTCTCATGAACATTGAGTAGGAAGTATGCTCTTTTTCGTTTCACAGCGCTTATTACTTATTTACGTAACGCCAGTGATTCGATTAAGACCGCTTTTAATCAAGACAGCTGCTCAACAATAGCTACACCCACTGCGTGTGCGCTGGTTGGGTTCTGACCTGTAATGACTCGCTCATCAACAATCACAAGCTCTTGCCAAGGTTGAACCTTGTTGAAACGTGCTGCGCTACGAGCAAGCGACTCTTCCAGTAGGAATGGAATGTCGTTGATCGTACCAAAGTCGATCTCTTCTTCACGTGTAAAGCCAGTCACCGATTTAGAGCTTAGTAGCTTCTCGCCGTTGCTCAGAACAATCGGAAGCAGCGCCGCAGGGCCGTGACATACTGATGCGATCACACCGCCATCTTCATAATGCTTAGCGGCAATCGTTGCAAATTGCTCATCGGTTGCTAAGTCAGAAAGTAGGCCGAATCCACCTGGGTAGAAGATAGCGTCGTAGCTTTCTACGTTAATTTGGCTTACAGGAATCGTGTTATTGATACGGTTCTGGAAGTCATCATCAGCCAAGATCTCAGCGTTTACTGAATCCCCTTCAATATCGGTTCCGTACAATGGGCCTTTACCACCCTTGATAGACGCGATGTCGTACTCAAAACCCGCAGCAATGATCTCTTTGAGAGCATGAGTCAGTTCAGGCGCATAAGTACCGTTCGCTTGGTCTGTATCGCCAAGTGTTGCGTGGTTAGTTACTGGAATTAGTATTTTTTTCATGATTCGTCCCTTTGAGCACGTTAGTTTGGTTTCAGCGTCGTTGTTTAGACATCCGCGTTTTTAAGACAGACATTCGGTTTTATTAATAGAGATACCGCTGTTTCGTTACCTGTAATACTAGTAGCAAACCATTTGAGTGATAATATGCCGAATAGACAAAACATTATTGCTATATAGCAATAGTGGATGTGAATTAGTCAGATGTGAATTCGTTAGACGTTAACAGGTGAAGTATGGATAGCTTTGAAGGTATTAATGAGTTTGTTGCGGTAGCCGAATGTCACGGCTTTTCTGCAGCAGCAAAACAACTGGGTTGCAGTACCAGTCATGTAAGCCGCCAAGTCTCAAGGCTAGAAGAGAGAGTGGGTGTGGCACTGCTTGCGCGTTCAACACGGATGGTGAGCCTGACTGAATCGGGCCACACTTATTACCAACAGTGCAAAGACTTGGTGATTGGGCTACAACAGGCCAATGAACAAGTCACGTCTCAACAAACTCAGCTTAGCGGTACTCTGCGTGTGAGTGCGGCAGGCGCGTTTGCAGAAAATCATGTCGCGGCGGCGCTGATGGAGTTTGCTAAAGAGCATCCTGAGCTCACAATAGAAATGAATTTCAATACCAAGATGGTTAACTTCATCGAAGATGGCATCGATTTCGCGATTCGTTATGGCCGATTGGACGATTCAGGATTGGTGGCAAGAAAGCTCGTCGATCGCCCGATGGCGGCGGCAGCCAGTAAAGACTACATAGAGCAATTTGGTACGCCGACTCATCCAGAGCAGTTAAAAATACACAGCTGTATTATCGCCAACAGTGATCAGTGGCTATTTGAGAAAGAGGGCAAGCCGTTAAATGCAGTTCGAGTACATGGGCGCTGGCGCAGTAATAATTCGAGTGCAGTACTGAAAGCATGTGAAGAGGGGCTTGGTGTTGTCTACCTACCTAAGAGCAGTTTCAATGGTGGCCTTAGTAATGGAAAGCTTGTCCCGGTGCTAGAAGAGTATTGGGGAGCAGGAACCAGCAGTTGGGTCGTATATCAAAACCGTCGTTTTTTACCCCAGAGAGCAAGATTGGCGATCGACTTCTTAGTCGCTTACTTTTCGGATTGGAATGAATAGTTCGTAGGTTTAAAGAATAGTGCGCAGGTTTAAAAGAATAGCGAACAGGATTTGAAGTGGTTGGGAGCGGATTCTTTCATCAGTTCAAGGCCAAAAGTAGAAAAAGATAATGGTTACATTGGTATAGGTTATCTATTTCTGTTTTTTGACGCGAATAATGGGATTGAGATGCTTGTCTACTTTTACTAACTCGTGTTAGCAATTGAGTTGTAGAGAAGGCCGCAACAGTACGATATACTAGATGGCATATTAATGTCCCTAGCGCGTGATAGATTCTGTGGAAGCGTTGGCAGGATGTGTTGTTATACTCCAGTTTATGAAGTGTAGCTAGAGTGCGGAGTTGGCAATGTCTTCAATAAATTTCGAATCCACGTACGGTGTAATAACTATTCAAGATATGAATGTAGTGAGTGTTGACGCTAACTATGCTCGCATCTATGGATACCAATCGCCCGAAGAACTACTTTCTAATATCGATAGCTTTCTAGATTTAATCTCAGAAGATTACCATGTTTTAGCTTATCAAAATTACCTTGAAACGGTCAGTGGTCAACGCGACCCTCAGGTTCACACCTATACCAATATTGATCGTAATGGCAGAGAGTTCACTGTGTTTTCTATCGACCATGTGACGGAGTGGCAGGGAAGACCAGCACTGCAAGTCACGGTGATCGATCTTTCCCCAGCGATTCAGCTGCAAAATGCGGTGCTTGAGCAAGATAAGATGTATCACGACATGATCATGCAATCTGGGCAGGGCATATTGGTTCACCGAGATTTCAAGCCGCTGATGGTTAATCAATCTTGGGTCAACATGCAAGGCGCGGCTTCCATCGAGCAAGTATTAGAGCTGGACTCTATCCTTGAACTGGTACCAAAACAGAATGCCGATGGCATCAGCAAGCACTATCACGCGATCGTATCAGGGGAGTTGTCAGGTACTAGTACCGTGGTTGAAAACATTGGCTTTGACGGCGTTCATCGGTTCTTCAATATTTACGACAATGCGATTACTTGGAAAGGTCAGCCAGCCGTTCAGGTTGTGCTCGAAGATGTGACTCAAAAGGTGATGCTGGAAAAGCAGTTGGTACACCAAGCGAACTTCGATGAAATGACCGACTTACTTAACCGCAGAGCGATTTATGAGTGGTTGAGAGAGCACATGTCCTCTAAAAACTACCTTGTTTGTATGCTGCTAGATATCGATGATTTTAAGTCGATTAATGACACTTACGGTCATATGGTCGGTGATGAGGTCATTTGTGCTTTGGCTAATATTACCAAGCGCAGTGCCGAGAAAGCCGGCGGAGTCGCAGGCCGTTGGGGTGGCGAAGAGTTCATTATATTTATCCCAAACACGTCTCTTGAAACAGCACACGAAGCGTCAGAAGAGATTCGCCAACAGTTCAATCAAGTTGAATTCAGAATCGATGAACAGTTACGATTTAATTCGAGTGTCAGTATCGGAATCAGTGATAGCCAAGCCTGTGAAGACGGTGTCACGATTGATGCACTCGTGAATTTAACCGATCAATCTCTCTATCGCGCGAAAGCCAACGGCAAGAATTGTGTAGACGGAGATGTGGTTGCGCTCTAACGCCTAAAATCGTCATCGAAAGCGAATAGGATCGACAACGAAAAATGCCCTCAAGTCATCACTTGAGGGCATTTTATTTTTTGGCTATTCACTAAGCGCTTCTAACTATAAGAAACGTTTAAGTTCTACAAGTTATGCAGACACTTCCACTTCGTAAGAACCAAATTTACGGATGTTAATCACACCTGTATCTAGGATAAGGTATTGGCCTTTAATGCCTTGAAGTACGCCTGTCACTTCAGGATTCTTATCAAAGTTGTGCGATACAATCTTCACTGGGTGCTGCTCAACCGGGTAGCTCAGTGAAGTGATGTTTTCGCTCAGAATCTCGATTGCATCGTCACCAAACTTCGCTCTGATCTCTTGGATCTTATCTTCAACCAATGGCAATAGTTCTTTGGCTTTTTCTACCAACTCCATATCGTCGCCATCGCCTTTTAGCAGCGTGCGCCAGTTGGTTTTGTCAGCAATGTGCTTCGCTAACTCAACTTCGATCAGGCCAGAGATCTGACGTGTTTTTACCTTCAAGATAGGCAAACCTTGAGTCGCGCCTTGGTCAATCCAACGGGTAGGGATTTGAGTATGACGAGTGATACCCACCTTTAGGCTTGATGTGTTTGATAGGTAAACGAAGTGATCAACCATGCAGTTCTCTTCACCCCATTGAGGCTCGCGACACGTGCCTTCATCGTAGTGACAAGTCTCTGGCTTCATGATGCACATGTCGCAGCTTGCTAGCTTTTTCATGCACACAAAACAGTGGCCTTGAGAGTAGCTCTTCTTAGTTTTCTTACCACATGAGCAGCAAAAAATATTGCCGGTGTGAGTGAGGTTGATGGTTTTACCAATCAGAGGGTTTAGCTCTACAAACTCTTCGCCTACAGGCAAACGGTAGGTAACCGCGCCATCAAGGGAAGCACTCATCTTTTTGAGTGTTCCTTTTGCTAATAAAGACATGACATTACTCGTTGTATTTTGATTATTATTTCGTCGACTCGATTGCGCTGTGAGCAGGCAGTACGGTTAACGATGATTATGCGATGAGTATAACAAATAGAGCCTGTTTTTATACGCAATATTACTTGATTCTCGCCGTGAATAATTAACGGCAAATACATGCATAAAAATATAGTATGACATTTTGTTCGGGCGTGATATAACGTTTTTTAGTGATTTATTGGTATTAAGATCACTAATTTACCTGATTTGTTTTTTATCGTGAAATCCCAACTATAGGGATCTTAAGCCGGAAGCTTAGACGTGAAGTGGATCCATAAGATTGTTATCTTTCTCGTTATCGCAACGCTTGCCATTGTGCAGTATTACCGTGTGAGCGGAAATCGTGTGATAACAGCAATAACCCCTGATAAATATGAATTTATCGCGACCAGCGATCGAGTTGATAGGGGCGTCAGTACATCCCAATTATCCTACGAAAATGGGCAATATATTCTCCACTGCGAGCTTAAAAAGTCTGAGTATCCGTGGCCTTATTGCGGCCTATCGATTCGTATCAACCCAGACATTACCGAAGGCCTTGATCTCTCCCAGTATCACACCTTTAGAGTGAATATTGATTACCATGCGGAAGCGGACTCTCGTGGCCGTTTGAGAACTTACCTACGCAACTACAATCCTGCTTATTCTGTTCCCGATGACGAGTACACACATAAGTACAACGGGATGGAGTTTTCTCCAGGAGTCGATGGTGGTGTGATTGAAATCCCGATCAAAAATCTGCAAGTGATGACATGGTGGCTGGCTGACAACGACATTGCGTTAGAGCATTCGGCCCCTGAATTTTCGAATGTGAATATGGTTGAGTTTGCTACTGCGTCTGGAGCGAAACTCGGTCACCACAGAATCGTCATCCGCAGTATTGAGTTCGAAGGTTCGTATATCACCGCAGAAAGCTTGTTCATGATCCTACTGTTTGTGTGGGTGGGGACGGGCACCGTATTCTTGCTGTCAGAGTTAAACCGTTCAAGAAAACGCATGGTGATCGCAGAGAAAAGACATCACCACTTAAAGAACGTCAATCGCGCACTGAGAGAACAGAATTTTGAATTTTCAGAGATGGCCCATCGTGATGAGTTAACCGGAATACTAAACCGCCACGCGATTCGTGATTGGTTGAAAATGCAGTCACAACATGTGAAGCAAGGACATGGCAAGCTGGGTATGTTGTATCTCGATATCGACTACTTCAAGAGTGTAAATGACAAGTACGGACATCAAATGGGTGACCATATTTTACGCGAGTTCAGCATGGTGGTGGGCAGTTCGATCAGCGCTACCGACAAGTTGGTGAGATGGGGTGGTGAAGAGTTCATTGTTTTTTGCCCTGAGACTGATCTTGGCGAAGCACAAAGAAAGGCCGAGAAAATCCGACTTTTAGTCAGCCAGCACCTTTGGGTTCATGGCGATCCGCTGACATGCAGTATCGGTGTTGCCGAGATGAAACAAGAGCGAGTGACAGAGACTATTGCTCGCGCTGATGAAGCTTTATATCAAGCAAAGCATTCAGGTCGAAATCAGGTGATCTTGAGTCACTAATCTGAAAATTGTTTTGATGAGTTTATAAGCCACACGTGCATATGTGACGTGTGGCGTTTTTATGGTTCTTCTCCCAAAAGCCAAAACAAAAAAGGTGGCGCGGGGCCACCAAAAGGGAAAGCGTTTCTTGTTTTTATATGCCCGTTCAGTGCTTGCTTACGCTGAACGGGCATTTTTGTCTTGGTTGAACCGGGGGAAGTTCAACCAGTTTAGGGGAGCATTCCTGTAAGCATGCGCTTATAGAACGTTAGTGTTTACCAGAAGATCCAAGCGAACAGAGTCAGAACTAGGATACAAACTAGGTTCAACACCATACCGATTCGCATCATCTCTTTCTGCTTGATGTGACCCGAGCCAAACACGATTGCGTTTGGTGGTGTCGCTACTGGTAGCATAAAGGCACAAGATGCAGCGACAGCGATCAGAGCAGACAAGATAACTGGCGACATACCAAGTGCTTCAGCGATGGTTGCGAATACTGGCACCAGAAGTGCTGCACTCGCTGTGTTACTCGCAAATTCCGTTAGGAATACCACGAACGCTACCACGGCTAGAATCGTAAGCAGTACGCCAGCTGTTTCTAAAAATCCGCTTAGTGAGTGTGCTAGGAATACGCTGGTTCCTGTCGCTTTCAGAATGTTACTTAAACAGATACCGCCACCGAACAGGATAAGAACACCCCAGTCCGTTGTCTTCTCGACGTCTTTCCATTCCACCGCTCTAGAAGCGCCAAGCAGTACAATTGCGCCAATCGCTACTAAGCTATCAAATTTAGAGAATCCGCCAATCATTGCGTTGATTGGTTTACCGAATATCCAAAGCGTTACGGTTAGAAGGAAGATAGACAGTGTGATTTTCTTGCTGTTTGTCCACTCAACGGGAGCGTGGTCTAGCTCGAATTTGTGGTCAAGCTTTGGCTTAGTCATCACGTAAAGAATAATCATCGCGATTGGCAGTAAGATCATTGAGATTGGAAGACCTAGCGCCATCCACTCAGTAAAGCTCAAGCCAACTTCTGCAGCGGCGATTGCGTTCGGTGGGCTACCCACTAAGGTTGCGATGCCACCGATTGAAGCACAGTAAGCAATACCCAGTAGCACGAACACGTAGGTGTTGCGGTCTTCACTTTGGTCAACCTTGTTCATGATGCCAAGAACAAGGGGAAGCATCATTGCAGTCGTTGCTGTGTTCGAAATCCACATCGACAAGCCTGCACTCACACCGAATAGCATGAACACCGCCACCGACATTCTGCCTTTTGCAATCAGCAGAACTTTGTCGGCAATCGCCTTATCGAGCTCTTGCTTGTTGAGCGCAGCAGCAAGGGCAAAACCACCCATGAATAGGAAGATGATTGGGTTCGAGAAGTTCGCTAATGCAGCGGGCGTATTGAACACACCAAACAAGACAGCCAAGAGTGGAACGAGCAGAGCGGTGATGCTGACATGAATAGCTTCGGTTAACCATAGAACCGCAACGAACACGAGAATACTCAAACCAGTATTGACTTGTGATTCGAAAGGAAGGGTGTTGAGCAAGAGTGCGAATAGCGTGAAATTACCAATTAATATCATGCTGTTGCGGGTGAACAACCAGTGTTTCAGTGTAGTAACAAGTGCCGTCATAAGACGCTCCTTTTGTTATCCTCGTTTTATTGGTGCACGACTTCATTGAGTCGTGCTTATTATTTTCGAGGTATATAGCTTGATGTAGGGTTAGACTTTGTTGGGAGAATGTTACTTAAGTTAATAAAGGCGTGTTGGTGTGTTTTTGTGTAACAGTGGGGAAGTGTGAGGCAACAAATTCAAAATGTGTAGTTTTCTACACATCTGTCTCTGCTGGGTCTGCAATAGGGTTTGTTGTAGGATCTACAACAGGGTTTACAGAGGGGTCAGTCATAGGGTTTGGAATCGGAAATGATTCCGGTTTTGGACTCGATTGAATGGGCTCTTTAGGTCCAAGGAACTTTGGCGTTGTCCCCATAATATACAAATCTAAGAAGGCTTTGGTACGCGCAAAAACTTCACGCAAACGGATAGAGGTGCCTGAATGATGAGTAGGGCCTGAAACCGCTAAACATTGTGCATGAATATCGTAAGAATTAGCGATAAATAGTGCTCTTTCACAGTGGAATTTCTGAGTAATGATCAGGAAGTTGTCGGTATCGAATATCTTTTTGGCGCGAACAATCGAGTCTAAGGTTCTAAAGCCTGCGTAATCGAGGTTAATGCGTTCATCGGGTACACCCGCTTTCAGCAAGTCGCGTTTCATCGTCCACGGCTCATTGTAAGAGCGATGAGCGTTATCACCACTTAACAGAAACTGGTCGACTTTTTCACGGTCGAACAGCTCAATCGCGGCTTCGATTCGGTGCTTATAATAGTCGTTGAGTGTTCGACCCAAATATTTGCTCGTGCCAAGCACAACGGCGACCTCAAGTTCGGGCACTTCATCTATATCGTAGATGATGCGATCTTCCGCTTGCCATGAAACCCAATAATCGATCGCAATAACCGCAGCGCTGCCTACTAAGAACACGAGGAAAGCGCCAAACAGAAAACCTTGCAGTTTTTTGTAAGCTTTTTTTATGTAGCTACGGATAATGTGAGAATCAAATTTCACTCTCGGTATGGTCCTTTCACTGAGCATTAATTTTTGAGTGCTCGATAATACCAAATAAAAATGAGAAAAATCAGTTAAAAAGACAAGACAGTTTAAAGAAAAAAGCCCCTGCAATTGCAGAGGCTCATATAAGAGTCGTTAACGCTCTTTATTCCAAGCGCAGTACGCTTTATTAGAATGCCGTGCGCTTGTAGCGACGGTAAACTGGCTGCCAGAAGTGCTGGTCAATCGCTTGTTGCAGTGCTTCTTCAGTGATCTCTAGAGCAACGCCCTGTTCAATCGCCTTTTTACCTACCGCAAGAGCAATCTTCTTCGATACGGTGTGAATCTCTTCCAATGGTGGAAGTAGCGCACCTGAACCATTGATCGCAAGTGGAGAACACGTAGCAAGCGCACGGCTTGATTCCATCAGCATTTCATCAGTGATACGTGAAGCATTCACAGCCAATACACCAAGGCCAATACCTGGGAAGATGTAGCTGTTGTTACACTGAGCGATTGGGTAAGTGGTGCCGTTATGAGTTACTGGCTCAAATGGGCTACCTGTCGCAACAAGTGCTTGGCCATCAGTCCAACGAATAATGTCGTTTGGCGTCGCTTCAACACGGCTTGTTGGGTTCGACAGTGGGAACACGATAGGGCGTTCACTGTGTAGGTTCATCTCTTTGATGACTTCTTTGCTGAATAGACCTGGAGCACCAGACACACCAACCAATACGGTTGGTTTCGCGTGGCGAACTACGTCTAGTAGAGAGAAACCAGTGCCATCGCTTTCCCAGTCTTTGGTGTTTTCGTTGGTTTGAACCAGACGCTGTTGGAAATCAAGCAGGTTTTGCATGCCTTCTTGTAGCAGACCCCAACGGTCAACCATGTAAACTTGAGAGCGAGCTTGTGCATCGCTGATACCTTCAGACACCATTTGGGCAATGATAGCTTCAGCAATACCACAACCTGCAGAACCCGCACCTAAGAAGGTGATGCGTTGATCTGAAAGTTTGCTGTTTGCTGCTTTACATGCTGCAAGTAGAGAACCAACCGTTACGGCTGCTGTGCCTTGGATATCATCGTTGAAACAACAGATGCGATCTTTGTAGCGCTCAAGCAGTGGCATTGCGTTCTTTTGTGCGAAATCTTCGAACTGAACTAATGCATCAGGCCAACGGCGTTGAACTGCTTGGATGAACTCTTCAACGAATGCATCGTAGTCAGCACCCGTAATACGAGGATGACGCCAGCCCATGTACATTGGGTCAGCAAGACGTTGAGGGTTGTTAGTACCCACATCGAGCACGATTGGTAGCATGTAAGCTGGGCTGATACCGCCACAAGCTGTATAAAGTGCTAGCTTACCAATTGGAATACCCATACCACCGATGCCTTGGTCTCCCAAACCAAGAATACGCTCACCATCCGTAACCACGATAACTTTAACGTTGTGGTTTGTCGCATTATTCAGTAGGTCATCGATACGATCGCGGTTCGGGTATGAGATAAACAGACCACGGCCACGACGGTAAATATTTGAGAAGTTCTCACATGCTGCGCCAACTGTTGGCGTATAAATGATAGGCATCATTTCAGAGATGTGGTTTTGAACTAAACGATAAAAAAGCGTTTCATTAGTGTCTTGGATGTTACGAAGGTAGATATGCTTATCCATATCACTTTCGAAGTTACAATATTGTTTGTATGCACGTCCTACTTGCTCTTGGATTGTTTCGGTTGTTTCCGGTAACAAACCTTCAAGGTTGAAAGAACTGCGCTCTTCAGCAGAGAATGCGCTGCCTTTGTTTAGAAGAGGTGTACTTAGTAGAGCAGGACCAGCATAAGGGATATATAGAGGGCGTTTATCGTTGTTCATTGGATGCCTAATATGGGAGAAAGGGTAACTAAAAAATGATAACGGTTTAGTTATTCAATTGTAAATAGTTTCTCCGCGATCTGAGCAAACAAAATGATATTCTTACCTCTGTCCCACACTTATCGAATTTCAACACGATAATTCGTTATACTTTGCTCACACTTTTTCGCTACTCGCCATTTTATGTCATTACTTCCCATCGATGCTTATCAAAACGTATTCCACGAACAAATCGCTAATTCTCACCTTGTCGTAGAGGCGGAAACCGGATCAGGTAAATCAACGCGCCTGCCACTTTGGGCCTCTCAACATGGACGAGTGTTAGTGGTGGAGCCAAGACGCATCGCGTGTACATCACTGGCTAAATATCTCGCGCAGCGATCAGGCGAGAAGTTGGGTAGCAAAGTGGGCTATGCGATTAAGCTTGAGTCGGAATACAACGAGCAAACTAACGTTGTTTTTGTGACGCCCGGTATCGCGCTGCGTTGGTTATCAGAAGATGGATTAGCTAGTTTTGATGTGATCGTGGTGGATGAGTTTCACGAGAGGCGCTGGGACATTGATCTGCTGGTGGCGATTCTGAAACAAAAAGCGAGTCATCGTTTGGTGATCACTTCAGCAACCATTGAGGGTGAACGCCTTGCTCATTATTTGGATGCGAATCGCATAAGCTGTGAAGGGCGAACCTATCAAGTTGAGATTGAGCACAGAGCGAATGAATCCAGAACACTGCCTGATATCCGACATCTAGAGCAGCGTATCGCGGAAGAAGTGAATCATCAGCTGATCGCTTCTTCTGGCGATATGTTGGTTTTTCTGCCGGGTAAAAAAGAGATCGTGCAATGCGAACAAGCCTTGGCGAAAAATCCAGATATCCAAGTCGTTAAATTGCATGCGTCGGTCAGTGATAAAGAGCGAGATTCAGCCTTATCGGGTCGTAATATCAATACTGAAGGTAATGGCCTGAAAAAGGTCATCCTTGCGACCAACGTTGCAGAAACCTCATTAACCATTCCTGACATTGGCGTGGTGATAGATTCAGGATTAGAGAGACGCACCGTTCAGCGTAATGGCAGAGCCACACTGATGCTTAAATCCATATCACGAGCGAGTGCCAAACAGCGAGCTGGCCGCGCGGGTAGGGTAATGGATGGCGTTTGCGTGCGTCTATATGGTGAACATGCGGCGTTAGAGTTAGTCACACCGCCTGAATTGCAGCGTGAAGAGCTGACTGAATCTATGTTGGCCGCAGCATGTTGTGGATCTCCGCTTGAGAGCTTGTCCTTCCTTGACCCTATTCCAGAGAAATCACTCAACAGTGCAACTCAAACCTTGCTGACGATGGAAGCGATTAACGCCGACCATCAAGTTACCGAGCATGGTAAAAAGCTGTATCCGTTGCCGATTGATGCTTTGTATGCCGATATCGTTACTCGAATCAAAACCAAAGCATTAAAAGAGGCGATGGTTGATCTCACTGCGGCGCTGTCCGTTCCTGCTCGCTTGTATCAGTTACCAAACAATGCAGAACATCTTGAAGCGCTCGCGCAACAAGAGAAGGAAGGGTGTGATTTAAGCCTGTTGATTCAGATTGTGCGCGGTCGAGAATATCCGCATTTAGACATCGACCAACAGGCTCTGAATGAAGCTCAAGGATTGGCGAAGCAAATGCGGGAGGTATTTGAACTTCCTCAGCTAGAAGTCGCGTCACGTTTCCAACGCATTGAATTGCTCAAGACCATTGTGAATCTGCATCCTGAACTGGTGTTTGTGCGCCGACTGAAAAGGAAAGAAGCCTTTGCCAATGGTGTTTTAGAAGTGGTGCTCGGTCGTCAGAACCGTTTCCCTGATAATGCACAAGCGATGTTGGTGTTGGATACTCACAGCTTGCCGGGAAGAGGCGTTAAGCAAACACTGACCTTAGCGACGGTCACGACACCCATTCCTCTTGAGCTTCTCATTGATGCTGAACTAGGAGAGTGGGAGCAAGGCGAAACCGTTGTGAATGATGATGGTGTTTTTACCGAGATGGCATTGGTGTACGCAGGCCGCACGATTACAACCAAACTCGTCGCCGCTGAAGGGCAACTATCGTTAAAACCTATCGTCGACCTTGTGTTAAATGGAGAGCAGCTTCCCGGTTTTGCAAAGGCTCGCACTCAAGAAATCAAACACTGGCAGTTGTATGTGAAACTTGGTCTCGATGAACAAACTAAATACACACCAGAAATTGAGAACATTAACTTTGAGCTATGGTTTATAGAGCAGCTTGAAGTACTAGGTGTTACTGATGTCAGCGAATTGGAAATGTTCGATCATGCAGACATACCGTTCGATGGCATTCCAACTTGGCTCTACTCAGAATTTTCGGAAAAATACCCGTTTGCATTGAGCCTTGCCGACTTGCAACTCGATGTTGAATACTTGCCCGCAAGAAAGCTGATTTACGTCCATTATCAGTCGGGTAGCCGAAAGTTATCGCCAAAACGTTGGGAGCTACCGACATGGTCTGGTTGGCGTATTCAGTTCAAAAAAGCGAGTCGAATAATTGATATCAAATAGATGGATAAGTTTTATCTCTAAAATATTAATCAAATAGATGCATATATGATTTTTCAGTGCTTATTTTGTTACAAGTTTGATTTTTATATTCCTTTTTAACCAATCAAAAGGTCATAAAAGACTATTCTTCTATATCCTATTGCTATAAAGAAAGAGTTGATAGATATTGAGTATATTGTGTTGCCAAAGTGTCGGGGGACATCATGGATAAACAGGAAGAGACGCGTGTAGAGTTCGATTACACAACATTTCTTGGCGCCTCATGCAGTAAAAAATGGACTTTTCTGGAAGCACTCACCACAATTGCGCCAGTGTTCAGTACCGTCTGGCGAGATAGCATTAAAGAGTTGGGCACCCCAGAGGATCGTTTATGGCAGATGGCATTGAAATCAATGTCGACGCGTAAAAGTGATGAGTCGAACATTGTTACCTTACTCAAGCTCGCTAAGCTGGAAGGGATCAATGAGCTCAAAGTGGTGATGCCATATTCACTTGAAGAAGAGCAGATCGAGTATATTGAATCGCGCAGTCATTTAGTGATTGCGGGTAATTCTGGAGAAGAGTTCACGATTAAGCTGTAACTTCAGCTCGCCTATAATCTCTCTCGAGGAATAGTAAAAACGTACACGTAAAAAGGGCCTCAAATATTGAGCAATGCCGTTCGGATAAGCATTACTGTTTGAATCTAAACGGATATTTAGCTGGAA